>CBQVAZ010000217.1:0-6103 GCA_967720205.1 uncultured Gemmatimonadaceae bacterium
TACAGCTGCGTGCGCAGCCAATTGGACGGCCGCGAGCTCGTTCCATGGTACTCTCCTTCGAAGCGCAGCAGCGCCGAGGGGACGTTGCGCATCTTGAGCGCGGCGAAGTACTCCTCCGACTGCGGCATCGGCGTGCGCAGGTCCAGCTCACCAGTCATGAGCAGCGTCGGCGTGGTGACGTTCCCCACGTACATGAGCGACGAGTGCTCCAGCCATGGCTTCGGATCTTCCCAGAATGGCTTCGCGAAGAAGTTGTACGTGAAGAGCGTGATGTCTGTCGTCCCGGCCATGCTGATCCAATTCGTTACGGGACAACGCACAGCCGCGGCCGCGAAACGATTCGTATGGCCGATTACCCAACTCGACAACACGCCACCGCCGGAGCAGCCGCCGACGTACATGCGCGTCGTGTCCACCAATCCACGCCTAACGACAGTGTCTACCGCGGCCATCAGATCGTCGTAATCGGGGCCGGGATAGTTGTTCTCGATCGAGTTGCCGAAGGCGCTGCCATAAGTCGTCGAGCCGCGCGGGTTCGTGTAGAGAACGAGATATCCATTTGCGGCGAAGTTCTGGTACTCCGGATCAAAGCCGACGTTGTACGCGCCATGCGGGCCGCCGTGGATCTCGAAAAGCAGCGGGTACTTCTTACCTGACTGGAACCCAGGGGGCTTCACGATCCAACCGTGCACCTTGGTGTTGCCCGTGGATGTGACCCACAGCTCCTCGAGATCGCCGAGCTTGACGTTGGCGAGCACGTCCTCATTGACGTGGGTCAAGGTGGACACGCTGCCCTGCTTCAAGTCGACGCGCGCGATATCCGGTGGGTCCTTTGGTGCGGAGCGCACCCCGGCGCCGACGCCTGTCTTCGCGAGCGAGGCGAGCGAGAGCATGTGTGTTCCGTTCGTTAGGCGCTTCGGCTCTCCACCTAACGAGGAGAAGTAGACGTTCGTCGTCCCCTTGTCGGCGACTGTGAAATACAGGCCGGTCCCGTCCGGCGACCAGAGGATTCCGCTCGGATCACGATCCAGCGAACCAGTCGCTTTCGCGAAGCCGCTTCCATCCAGGTTGATCACATAAACGTCCGACGCCTGGTAGCTCACGCGCTTGGCCGGGAAGCCGCGGAAGGCGATGCGACGTCCATCGGGCGCGACAACAGGGCCCGACCAGGCGCCACTCGTCGGCGTGAGCTTGCGGATTACGCCAGTCTGCACGTCGGCGGCGTAGATGTCGCCGAAGCGATACTTGAGCACTGTCCCGGTATCCGCGCCGTCGAAGACGATTGAACGTCCGCCGGCCGCCCAATCCCAGCCGATCCCCGCGGCTTGGCCCTCGTTCGTGTAACCGAGAACGATGTTCCCGCGCGTGATTTGGCGCGGCGTTCCACCATCGACCGGGATGACGAAAAGTTGCCGCATCCCTGGCTCGAGGAATCCGCGTCTGTCAAAGCGATAGTGGAGCTTGTCCACAAAACGCGGCGCACCGGTCCACTTCGCGCCTTTCGGCGGGGTGGGCATGTCGATGTTGAACTCGGACTTCACGGGGACGAACATGCTGAAGCCGATCGACTTTCCGTCGGGCGACCAACGCACGTCGCCGAGCGGATCTGTCACGCGCGTCACCTGCGACGTCGCCCCTTCCGCATCCATCCAGCGCACGAAGATCTGCGGCCCACTCGGCTCTCCCTCGGCCGTGTAGACGATCTGCGTGCCGTCCGGGGACCAGCGCGCGCCACTTCCCTTCACCAGAAAGCGGTTCTTCGTGCCGTCGACGTTCATGATCCAGAGCGCCGTCTCCCAGCGATCGTTCATCTTGTCGACGTAGCGGCGCGCATAAATGATCTGCGAGCCATCGGGCGAGATCTGAGGATCGGCGACCTGCTCGTAGTTGAGATACTTCTCTGACGTGAAGAGCGTGTCGGAGCGTGTCTCCTGAGTTTGTGCGCTCGACGCGAACCCGAACGCGAATACGAGCGAGACGCCGAGCTTACGAGAGTGAGTCGTTAGGCGAGCCATACGGGCACCTCCTGCCGCGGGGCGGGAAAGGTCGATCAATTCATCATGTAGTCGGTGCACAGATTGCGCGAGACTCCGTCGGGACCTCCGCGAGAGTTCCACCCGCCTGCAGGTCGATGAGGCCAGCGCGATCTGGGCTTAAGCGAAGTCGGCAATTAAGCGTGAGCGCGGGCTAACGCGGAGAGGAGCGCGGATGCACGCGGAGAGGTCAAAAGCAGTCCGCGTTCGTCTTGTTTGTCCGCGATTGTCCGCGCTCCCGCTTCGATAAGGCTGCTGAAACGTCGTCTAGCCAGCGACGCCAAGCTTCTGCAACACTTGCGGCGGACAGCCGTCCCAGCCCGGGCGCATGATGTTCCCCTGATAGCCCAGGTCCGTCACTCCCATCTTGGAAGACCAGAACCCGGACGCCGTGAGGTCGCGGAAGGAATTGAAAAAGGCGACGCCGTGCGAGTGCTCCGGCTTGGCGCGCGCGGGCCAGGCGATGTCTTCCAGGATCTGCTTTCGCTGAGCCGTCGTTAGGGTCCTGAAGTCGCGAACGCTGAAGCGATTGCGCGCCTCACGGTCGAGCCACGCCAGTCCGCCGCGCATCGCCATGCGCCGCTCGTCGTTCCCGTCAGTCATGATGAAGTCCATGAACTGCGGCACGCCGGCGTCCGTCGCACTTCCGGAGCGCTCGTCTCGCGGAATGACGAGGTCGGCCAGAATCCCGACCGTCGCGTATTCGTGCGCGGTGAAGAACTTCGGCTTGTATTGCGCCGCCTGTGCCTCGTCGCGGATCGTGCGTACGGCTGTTGCGACTTCGCTGGGAGTGAACGAGATCGCGCCAGCCATGGACGCCAATGCGAGCCTGCCTAACGCCTCTCGTCGCGTTACGCCTGTTTGCTCTGACCTCTGACCTCTGACCTCTGACCTATCATCCTCTGACCTCTGACCTCTGACCTCTGACCTTTTTCGCTTCATAGCTCCCTCTTACTGCGAAGCTCCGCAATGTGCGCACACGTCCGCATCGCCAACGCCATGATCGTCCATGTCGGGTTCTTGTCGGCCTGGCTCACGAACGGGGCGCCGTCGGTAGCGAACAGATTCTTCACATCGTGCGCCTGGCACCACTCGTTGAGTACGTTCGTCTTAGGGTCCTTCCCCATGCGCGCGCCGCCTAACTCGTGGATGATGACCCCGCCCGCGGCGATCCCGTAACCGTGCTCCTTGGTCGGCATCGGTGAGCGCGGCTCGCCGCCCATCTCCTTGAGGAGCGTGCGGAAGGTCTCCTGCATGTGCTTTACTTGATTGAGCTCGTGATCGGTCCACTTCCAGTGGAAGCGCAGGACCGGGATCCCCCAGCGATCCACGACGCTGGGATCGATCTCGCAGTACGTATCATCGTTAGGAATCATTTCGCCGCGCCCTGAGAACCCCACGGAGGCGCCGTAATACTTGCGGTATTGCTGTTTCAGCTCGGCGCCGTAGCCGCCGCCTTCCGGATAATTCTGAATCCCGCCCATGAAGCCTGCTGACGGCACGCCACCACCACCCCAGATCTCGATGTGGTAGCCGCGCGGGAAATCCAGCTTCGTGTTGTCCAGCCACCACGGCATGTAGAGGTGCGCGCCACCGACGCCGTCATCGTTATGCGCAGGGCGATCCATGAGCTTGGGAATGAACGCGCCGACGTCGGTCCCTGTGGTGTCGGTGATGTACTTTCCGGCGGCGCCGCTCGAGTTCGCGAGCCCCTGCGGAAACTGCGACGATTTCGAGTTGAGCAGCAGACGCGCCGTCTCGCACGCGCTCGCGGCGAGCACCACGATGCGAGCACGCACATGCTCGTCCGTGCCCGTGCGTTTGTTCACGTACGACACGCCGCTCGCCGTGCCGTCCTTGTTGAGCGTCACTTCTCGTGCCATGGCTTCGGTCAACAGCGTTAGGCGACCTGTCGCCATCGCTGGTGGAATCAAGACCCCGACTGACGAGAAGTTCGAGTTCGTCATGCAGCCGCGATTGCACTGGCCGCAATAGTGGCAGGGCGCGCGGTTGCCTAACGGTTTAGTGATGATCGAGAGTCGTGACGGAATGCACGTGACCTTGTGCTTGTCGGCCGCTTGCTTGACTACGAGCTCCCAGCAGCGCGGCTTGGGCGGCGGCATGAAGATGCCGTCCGGATGGTTAGGCAGCCCCTCGTTGGAACCGAACAGGCCGACGAGTCGATCCAGATCGTCGTAATACGGCTTGATGTCGTCGTAGCCGATGGGCCAATCATCGCCCAACCCATCGCGGCTCTTGCCGCGAAAATCGTCCGGACCGAAGCGCAGCGAGATACGACCCCAGTGCACGGTACGGCCACCAACCTGACGCGCGCGCCACCAGCTGAAGTTCGTTCCCGGCGCTCGGGTGTACGGCTCGCCGTCGATCTCCCAGCCGCCGATGCAGCCATCGAACTCGCCGAACGGCCGCTCACGCGTGCTCGCGCCGCGTCGCGGTGATTGATACGGCCATTTGAGCATGGCCGAGTCTTTGATGACGTCCCAGTTGCGACCCGCTTCGAGCAGGACGACGTTCGCGCCGGCTTTCGTTAGGGCGTAGGCGGCGATACCCCCGCCCGCGCCTGATCCGACGACGCACACATCATAGATAGGACGTTGGGACATCAGTTGGCCGGTTGCAGGTTACGTCAAATTCTGTTGCAGTTCAGACCTTGCACGCAACTACTGCCTCGACGAGCGCTACGTCCCACGTTCGCGTTGGAATGAACTCGTGCGCGAAGTATCCGCTGAAACCCGTGTCCGCAATCGCGCGCGCGATCGCTGGATAAAACAGCTCCTGCTTGTCGTCGATCTCGTGCCTGCCCGGCACGCCCGCCGTGTGGAAGTGCGCGATGAACGCCAGGTTGTCGCGCAGCGTGCGAATCACGTCCCCTTCCATGATCTGCATGTGATAGATGTCGTACAACAGCTTCACGCGAGGCGATCCCACAGCCTTGCAGATCGCGACGCCTAACGCGGTGCGATCCATGGAGAAGTCCTTGTGGTCCACCTTGCTGTTCAACATCTCGAGACAGATCGTCACGCCCTCCTGCTCCGCTAACGGGACGACCTTCTTGAGCCCCTCCGCCGTCACGTCGATCACCTCGGCGTCGGACTTCCCGCGCCGATTCCCCGGCATCGCGATCACGTTCGGCACCTGAGCCGTCTTCGCCGCCTTGAGCGTGCGCTCCAGCTCTTCCAGCAACATCGCATGGTTCGCACGGTCGTTGAGCCCCGTGCCGATGAAGTCTCGGCGCTTGGTCGGCGTCCCCATCGAGCAGACGAGCCCAGCGTCGCGCGCCACGGGCCACTCGTCCTCGGTCAGGAGATCGACAGCCTCGATCCCCATCCCTTTGACGCGCTTGCAGAACTCGCCTAACGGGACCTCGCCGAAGGGCCAGCGACAAACTGACTGCTTGAGTCGCCCAGGACCCTCAGTCTCCACATTCGAGCGCACGCGCGGCAGCACGGTGGCGGCCGCCGCTCCTGCAACCCCGATTGCGCCGTACAGCACCTCGCGCCGGTTAGGCATCAAAACGTGAGGTTCTTGAGGTGCTGATAACTCGCTGTGATCGAAGCGATTGGATCCTTTGGATTGTCGTGCTCCACGAAGAAGTACTCGATGCCACCCTTCTTGCGCTGCGCGAAGATCGTTCCGAAGGGAATCGATCCGCCCCCGACATCACGCATTTCGTGCTGCGGCGCACCGGCTGAATCCTTCACGTGCACAAGGTTGAAACGACCGGGCCACCGATTGAAGTACGCGCTCCAGTCGCCGCCGGCCTTGGTGATCCAATACAGGTCCATCTCCATTTTCACGAGGGACGGATCCGTCGACTCGAGCAATACGTCGTAAGGAATCTTCCCGTCCAGAGGAACAAACTCGAAATCGTGGTTGTGATAGGCGAACTTCATGTCCCTCGCCGCCGCGGCTTGCCCGGCGCGATTGAACGCTTCGGCGTGGCGTTTCCAGTCGTCCAATGTTTTTCGCTGCGTGTCCACGAGGTAGGCGACGATGATGAACTTGTTGCCGAGCGCATTGGCCGCATCCAACGTCGCATTGATCTTGGC
>CBQVAZ010000218.1:0-6100 GCA_967720205.1 uncultured Gemmatimonadaceae bacterium
GTGCCAGCGAAGACTTTGGCGACGATGACGCCGCGACCCGGCTGCTCCTCGATGGACATTCCGATGCCGCCATAGCGGCCACCGGTGTTCTTAGTGAACTCTGAGAGCTGTTTTGGCGAAAGAAGCTCGGAGTACGGATCCTGAAGCTGATTGATTAAGCCGCGCGCCGCCTTTTCGTAGAGGTCGGGCGCCTGGACGGAGTCAACGAATCGGTGCTGTACGAGGTCCAGCACCTGACCAAAGAGGCGGCCGCCATCGGCGACCTCGCGGTCCTGAATCATGAATGCCCCGGCAACAAACGGGACGAGGATCGCGCCGGCCAGAACGGCTTTCTTGAGCGGAGTCATCAACGCCTACCAAGTTAAGTGAAGCAGATTCCACCAGATACGCAGACTACAGCGCCTGTGTTCCGTAACATCGCAAGACAGTTGCCAGATGCAAAGTCACCTACGCAACGCTAACAAAGAAGCATCGCTACCCAGAAAAAGTGCCGGCGCCGTGTCCGCGGGGCGCTAGAGAATATGTGACTTCCCACCCCGATTCGCTGCGCGAGGTTTCTACATCGCGAACGATGCCAGACGCCAACAGCATTTCGTGCGCGGGTTGCAACACTCGCTGCAGGTGCGACGGATAGCGTTGCAGTAAAGGAAGCTGCTCCGCAAGAGCCTCGAGTGAGCAACTCCAAATCGGCTGATCAGCTGAGCGCGCGACCTCCAAGAGGCGATAGAGGCGTCGAGCGACTGGCGACGACAACGCCTGGTAGTGTTGAACGGAAAGTGAGGATGTAAATCCGGCGCCGAGGTTACCGCGGATGATCGGCGAAAGTGTGATCGTCGCATCACCGGGTTCTGGTGACGCGAATGCCGGAAAGAGCGGAAACTGGTCTCGATCGGACACCCGGCGACGATCGATTGCAACCGAGGTGAGAATGCTAAACCGCCCCTCGAAGGGGGCGTTGGTGGCGGCATTCCAGTAGGTGCCTGACGATTCAAGTGAGGTGCGTTGGAGCCTGTTGAGCGCTGATCGAAGTTGCTCGTACGTGCGACCGTCTGCGCGCCGGCCGATCGATCGGAGAAAGGCGTGGAGAGTGAACGAGACATTGCCGTCGCTGGGTGAGGCGGCCTCGACGAAGCGGCGACAGATCTCGATGTAGACGTCTTGGTCGAAGGTGCCGGGGAGGCGATCGCCGGGGCTGGGGAGGACGCGCCAACGGCCGCCGCGTTCCGGGGAGTAGGTGATGGCCGCATCATCGGCCGAGTCACTGAGCCGGAAGACGGGGAGCGCTTCGAGAGCGCGGTCGAGCGGAATGACGCGCGCGGCCATTCGGCGCGGCGCGGCGTGTTTCATAACGAGAGAAGGTGCCGCGCAGCCACTCGTAAGGCAAGTGTCTCGTCAGGCATCGAGACGAATGACCTGTCCCGTTATGGCGCGCGCTGCATCGGAGCAAAGGTAGAGCGCGATGTCGGCGATCTGTTCGCGTTCGACATAGCGCTTGTCGCTTCCCATGCTCTCTTCATTCATCGCCGTGCGGATCATTGTCGGGGCGAGCGCATTCGCGCGCACGCCGTGCTCCGCTTCCTCTGTGGCGACGGCGCGCATGAGCATGGACACTCCGGCCTTGGCCGCCGCGTATCCCGACATGCGCGCGCCCGAACCGCCAGGGAGAACCGCCGCGGCGCTGAAGTACACGATGCCGCCGCGCGCGCGTCGCAGCAGCGGCAGCACGCCACGTGTCGTTAGGTACGCCGTCGTGAGGTTGATCGCGATCATCTTGTGGAAGATCGCGGGATCACTTTCAGCGACCGGACCACTCATCGCGAAGCCACCGGCGACGCAGACGAGCGCCTGAACACCGTCCGGCGCGACGGCCTCGATTTCGGCGACGAGCTTGGTCACCTCGGTGATGTCGGACAAATCGCGGGCGAAGTGATGCACGTTGACGCCTAACGAACGCAGCTCGGCGGCGCGCGGATCCGCGTCGCTGGCGTCGCGATCGACGAGGACCAGGTTCGCGCCGGCTCGCGCAAAGGTCTGCGCTATCGTCTCACCGACCTGGCCAGGTCGGCCAAAGCCCGTCAGGACGACAGTACGACCCTGAAACTCTCCATTCATCGAGTCGCTGAACGACCGAGGACAGTGCGCAGGGCTTCGCGCATGGCCAGCACCGCGTCATCGTGCGCGGCGACCGCGTCCTCGCGGACGTGCAGCTCGACGCCATCCGCGATGAGCACGCGCCGCCAGGGAACGAACGGCTCGTCGTCGCGTTGTGCGGCTGCTGGTGTGCCGGTGAGGAGAGTCGGCGCGAGTGACTGCGCGACGCGACGCTCGAGCGCGTCACCGGTGAGGTCGTGCATCTCACGCTGGATGGCTTCCAGCGTTAGGCCTTCCCGCTGGCGAAGCTTGATTGCCAGCAGCTGCAAGAAGTGCCGGTAGTTGTACGTCGCTGCCGTACCCGCGCCTTCGGGTCGATCGAGAAGGCGATGCGCGACATAGAAGCGGACGGCTCGCGCTGTCGGAGCAACGCGTGCAGAAGCGTTGGTCGGGCGCACGCCCGCAGCGTCCACCAGCGCTGCGACATGTGCGGCCAACCCGCGCGCGTTCCACGGCGCGAGGCGCGCATGCGTGCGCAAGACGCCGACCGGCGAGTCAGCCATGCCCCGGTCCGCGCGAAGTTACTTGTGCTTACGCGCTTTGCTTGTCGACTTCTTTGCTGCCTTCTTCTTGGCTGGCTTCTTCGCCGCAGCCTTTTTCTTCGCTGGTTGTTTGGCGGCTTTCTTGGCTGCCTTCTTCGCGGCCTTCTTTGGCGCCGTCTTCTTCTTAGCAGCTGGGCTCGCGGCTTTCTTCGCCGCTTTGGCTGGCGCCGCCTTGCTGGGGGGTGGCGCTTTTTTCGCAGCCGCTGCGGCGGCTCCCGCTGCAACCGCAGGTACCACGGCCGGAGCCGGCGCGGCAGCACCAGGCGTAACGATCGGTGGCGCGGCTGGTGCCGCGCGCTTGCGTCCGCGACGCGGTGAGTCTTCGCCGAAGAGATCGCCTACTTCATCGTCCATCCCTTCTTCGTCATCAGCGACCTCGCGCTCGCCGACGCCTTCTTCTTCATCATCTAGGGTGGCGTCTTCAGGCTCGTCCCAAAGGTCGGAATCGGGCTTCGTCGAGCTCCAGCCTTCTTCATCTTCCTCATCATCGTCGTACGTCCGGCCGTAGCCGAGATCTTCCATCTCGTCATCGTCGCCGAATCGCAGCGTCGCATCGGTATGATCGCGACGTGGCATGGGAATCCTCCTGATGCTGGGCTAGGCGCGCGAAACTCGCGGCGTGTATGTAACTGAAGCTGATGGCGCTGCTAAAACCGCGGGCTCACAAAGCGCGCGGGCACAGAGAGTCCCTAGTAAGACAGGACGCGCCGATCGTCAAGTAGAGCTACGTCCCGAGTCCGAGGATATGGCTCTCGCGGACCGCGCGAACGAGCGCTTCGTACACATCGGGGTCGACCAGACCGCCAACATGTGACGTGAGGTACGCAAGCGTATCGTCCGTAGTCATCGCTGGCCGAAACGGACGATGAGAGATGAGGGCGACGAATGTCTCTGCGACGCAGAGGATCCTCCCGCCGAGTGGAATTTCCCCGCCGGCCAGGCGTCGCGGGTAGCCGCTGCCGTCCCAATGTTCGTGATGCGTGTGCACGAACTCGATAACGTCCGGAGCGAAGCCTAACGGTGTGAGCAGATCGACCCCGATGCGTACGTGCTGCTTGATGCGTTCAAACTCCTCCGCGCCAAGCGGTCCTGGACGTGTCATCAATTCATGCGGCACGCCGATCAAACCGATGTCGCGCATCGTGGCCGCAACCTTTATATCGTCGACAGTCGAGGAAGAGAGTCCCATAACCTGACCGAGCACGGTCGCGACCGTCGCAACGCGCGTCGACGTTCCAGACAGGAAGCCGTAGGAGTTTTCGTACATAGAGCAGAGCCTCGCGAGCGATTCCGCGACGGCAACCGCGCGCGAGTCGAGCTGACGAGTGAATTCGGCTGTTTCCTTGGCTAGCTCGCGCTCGATAAAGGACTCGAGATGGCGGCGCTCACGCGTGAGCGCTCGACGGGCAAGCGCGCGCTCGATTGCCTGCTCCAACTCATTCAATGGAACTGGCTTCGTTAGGTAATCCATCGCGCCGGCCTCGTACGCCGCTGTCTTTACGGCGGCGTCCGGATACCCGGTCAGGAGGATGACGGCGAGATCCGGATCATGCTTGTGAGCGGCGTCAATGAGCTGCACGCCGTATGCATCGGGGAGGCGCACGTCGCAGAGGAGCAAGGCGTACTGTTGCGACCGCAGCTCGCGAATCGCGGCGCCGCCGTCGGCGGCGGTTTGTACGACGTAGCCACGGGACCTGAGGAAACGCGAGAGTACGTCGCGCAGCGACGCTTCATCGTCGACGACGAGAATCCGCCGTCGATCGGGTTCGCCTAGAAGCTGATCGGCCGGGACGACTGCGTCGCTGCCCGGACTCGCCATAGACCTACTCGGCGTTAGGCGTCAACGAACTCGACTTGCACGGCGTGCGGAATGATCCCGTTTTCGACGCCGCGTTGCAAGAAGAGCGAGACCGCTTGGCGTCCCCGCGGCCCATAGTCGAGCGTCCAGTCGTTGACGTACATGCCGACGAAGGTGTCTGCCTTTTCGCGATCGAGGCCGCGCGCATAGCGCATCGCGTGATCGAGTGCGAGCGATCGGTGGGACAGCGAGTAAGCGATGCTCGCCCGCAGGTGACGGGAAATCTTGCTGATGAGCGGCGCACCCAAGTCCTTGCGCACCACGTTGCCGCCGAGGGGGAGGGGAAGGTTCGTCTCCTGGTACCACCAGGCGCCGAGATCCCTGACCAAATGCAGGCCACGATCGCTGAACGTCAATTGGCCCTCGTGTATTAGCAGGCCGACGTCGACATCGCCGTTCACTACGGCGTCTTCGATTGCATCGAAGGGCAGGACGACCGGCTCGAAGTTCGGCTGAAAGAGTCGCAGCGCGAGGTAAGCGCTCGTCAGTTTGCCAGGAATCGCGATACGAGCGCCGGCGATGTCCTCCCGTGTCATCGGCTGTCGCGCGACGAGGCGCGGGCCATAGCGATCTCCGATTGACGCGCCGTGAGGCAGCAGCGCGTAGCGATCAGTCAAGTACGCGTAGGCATGAATCGATACCGCGGTGACCTCGAGCTCACCGCGTAACGCGCGCTGATTGAGCGACTCGATGTCTCCGAGCTCATGCACGTACTGAATGCCATCAGTGTCGATGAGTCCTTCGGCGAGCGCGTAGAACATGAACGCGTCGTCCGAGTCGGGGCTGTGGCAGACGCGGATCGTAGTCGCAGGGTTCACAGAGGTGAGCATGATGGCGTTGCCTAACGTGGTTGACGGGCCGCAGCGATTGCCGTTCGGATGTCGGCGTCATGCAGCGTGTATTCTTCCAGACCTTTGGCGCGCTCGCTCGCCTCGGAAGCGACGAGCTGATTGTTGAAACGGCGCGCAGCCGCTGCATCGCCGTTCAGTTGCGCGACCTGAGCGGCGAGTAGGAGGCCTAACAAATGACGCGGCTGTGCTTTCAGTACGGTATCCGCCTCTGCCTTCGCCAAATCGAGCATGCCGGCAACTGCGGCGATGCGGCCGAGATCGTAGCGCAGATGCGCGTCGAGCGGCTCGAGCGCCTGGAACGTGGGAACCGCCATCGCGGCGAAGAGCGCCACGCTGTCGCGCTTCCCTTCCTCGTTGAGTCGCATGATGCGATCGAAGAGTCGCGCGGCGCGCTCGCGCGGAGACATCTGTGAGATGTCGGGGGCTCGCATATTCGGCGGCGCTTCGGCTGCCGGCGGGGCGGGTGTGTTCGGCGGTGTGGCGACGTTGAGCCGTTGTGCGACAACGAGGATGAGAAGGGCAGCAGTCGCGGTGCCGCCGATGATCCACGGAATGCGACTGCTCGGCGCAGCCGGCAGCTGCGCAATCGAAGCCGGACCAGGAGCGGTTGCGACTGGGGATCCGCAGTTGTGACAGAAGCGGGAGCCCGTGACTAGCGCTGTGCCGCAGCGGGCGCAGGGCATGTCCTGCATCGTGGC
>CBQVAZ010000219.1:0-6093 GCA_967720205.1 uncultured Gemmatimonadaceae bacterium
TTCGGGCCGCCCGATCAACAGCAAGCGCTCCGGTTCACCCAGGCCGGCGGCGACACGAAGCGTGAGGAACTCGCTCGTCGCGTCGTGATGCTCGAGCTCACCGTGCGTGTTCGGACGGGCACCGTGTCCGTTCGCCGCATGATCGTGATGCCGGCGTACATTCTGCCGCAGCAATGATGGCGAGATCATAGCGGTAATCTCCTGTCGATGACCATCGCCGCGAACAGCAGTGCCAAGTAGAGCAGAGAAAACTTGTACAGCTTCCATGCAGCGCCTGTCCACTCCGGCCCCTGTGCGCGACGCACGCGCCACACACCATGCAGCAGAACCAAGTCGAGCGCTAGAGCGCTGACGACGTAGATCGTACCGAACGCAGCGAACGCGACAGGAAGCAGTGTGAGCGCGACGAGTATGCACGCGTACCAGAGCATCTCATCCTTCGTCTCGCGCTCGCCCCACACGTTAGGCGCCATCGGCACGCCGGCTCTCGCGTAATCGCGCTGCTTGAGGAGCGCGAGCGCCCAGAAGTGCGGCGGCGTCCAGTAGAAGACGATGAGAAACAGATACCACGCCGTGAGATCGAGCGAGCCAGTAACGGCCGCCCAGCCGACGAGCGGCGGGAATGCACCGGCCGCGCCACCGATCACGATGTTCTGCGGCGTCGAGCGTTTGAGCCAGCGCGTGTAAATGAACACGTACGAGTAGAAACCGCCCAGCGCGAGCGCTGCGGTGAGCACATTCACGAACGCAGCGAGCAGCCACGTGGCTGCCGCGGCCAGCGCGACGCCGAATGCGAGTACGGCGGCGGGCGCGAGACGGCCACCTGGAATCGGGCGCAAACGAGTGCGCGCCATCGTCTCGTCGATGTCACGATCGAGATACATGTTCACGGCATTCGCCCCACCCGCCATGAGATAGCCGCCTAACGCGACGAGCAGAACCGTGCTCCAGCCTGGGCTTCCCGCGACGTACATTGGCGCGATCGTCGTGACGAGCAGCAGCGAAATGATGCGTGGTTTCGTGAGCGACACGAAATCGCGCAGCGTCGTGTTCGACGCCGTGGCGCCGACTGTCGCGTGCGTCATGCGCGCACTTCCGCCGCGGATCCGGCTGGCCCGAGCACTTCGCCACGCGAACGACGAGGCGCGTTAGATCGCGCCACGATCGTGAGGGACACGACGAGGAGCCAGATGAGGGTTCCAACCGCCTCGTGCAGCGAGCGCAGGATCAGGGGAAGGTTCAGCTCCACCAGGAACGCCGCGATCAGTACTTGCAGCACAACGGCGCCAAACGTTAGGCGCGCCAGGGTGAGCACTCGCGTGTCGCCGCGGCGCTGAACTAGAAAAGCCAGGCCCCCGGTGTGCAGAAGCACGAGCAGCGCGATCACTCGATGCGTGTATTGCACGTGCTGTGCGGGAATGCTTGGATAGAGCCGCCCATCGCAGAGCGGGAAACCCCCGCACGCTGTATTTGCTCCAGGCACGTGCGCCGTCACGGCACCGAGCACTAGCGCGACGAAGACGAGCGCGCTGGCGCTGTAGGTTGCACGCAGCGTGCGGAGTGATACATGCGACTCGGCTGTAGGTGCCGGGTCCTGCTTGCTAGATCGCTGGATCACCACCAGCAAGACAGCGAGCAGGGACATCGCGATCGAAAGGTGCGTGACGATGACAGCGGTGTTTGTGAGCTCCAGCTTGACTGTCGCGGCGCCAAACAATGCGGCGACTACCACCAGCGCGGCGGCCAGTAGCGCCGCGCGCAGGACGCCGCCGGCGCCTGCGACTCCAGGCGTGCGTCGCCTAACGAAGGCGAGCGCCAGCAGCGCGACGATCGCGATCGTCAGCGTCGCCGCGATGTAGCGGTGCGTGACTTCGATGATGAGATCCGGACGCTCGAGCGGAGGAATCCAGTGCCCGGAGCATCGAGGCCATGAATCGCCACAGCCCATGCCGGAGCCAGTGATGCGCACGATCGCGCCAAAGACGATCTGGCCGAACGCGAGCACGAGCGTGACCCACGCGAGACGACGCAGCGCGGTCACGATGCTTCCGGGTGCACGTGAGCCGGCTCGTTAGGCCGCGGCTCGCTTCTTTGCGCGCGCCAAGTGAGGGCGAGCGTCACGCCGAGGGCGAGCGCGGGGATCGCGATCCAGGCAAACTCGCTCGCACGCGGGCGGCGCATCCCAGCGGCCGGTGTGCGACCCGACCACCACGCGCGTAGGATCATCAATTCGCCAAAGAACAGAAGCGCCGAAGCGCTCCAAAAGAGCAGAGACTTCACAGATAGCTATATGTGATTGCGCGCTTGAAGCTAGACGCTCGCATCCGTGGGCGCGAGTTCACGAGAGATGGCTTGACGCGTTCATCTCTCGCGTCCAGCGCTCGCGCCGAGTAGCATTGCGGCCATGACAACCCCCTCCCCACCGCGGGACCCTGGCGCGCTTCCTCGAACCATCGGCTTTTGGAGCGCCGTCGCGATCGTTGTCGGTTCCACGATTGGCTCGGGAATCTTTCGCACGCCGGCGAGTGTTGCGAGTCGAATACCAGGTCCGCTGCCGCTCATCGCGGTGTGGGTCGTGGCGGGAGTTTTCGCGCTCTGCGGGGCGCTGACGTTGGCCGAGGTGTCCAGCATTTTGCCGCGCACAGGAGGCTTCTACGCCTTCCTGCGTGACGGCTGGCATCGCCTGCTGGGTTTTCTTTTCGGCTGGTCGCAGCTCGTCATGGTCCGGGCGTTCGCGTTAGGCGCCGTCGCGATCACCTTTTCCGAGTATTTTCTGCGCGTACTCGGTTACGATCCGACCGTGGCACCCTATGACAGGGTTGCGCACTACGTTGCCGCCGTTGCCATCGTCATCACCGCGACGTTCAACATCGTCGGCGTGCGGTGGGGCGCCCTGGTAACGAACCTAACGACGCTTGGAAAGTTCGCCGGTCTCTCCTTCGTCATCGTCGTGGCACTGCTGATTGGACTTCCCCAGACGGGAGGCCACTTCACGCCCGCCGCTCCGGCCGGCAGCTGGGCGCTCGGCGCGTTCGGTCTCGCGCTCGTGTCGTGCCTTTGGGCGTATGACGGATGGGGAGACTTGAGCTACGTGGCGGGAGAAGTGCAGGAGCCGCAGCGCAACCTCCCACGCGCGCTGATCGGCGGCACGCTCGCGGTCATGGGGATCTACGTCCTGGCCAACGTGGCGTATCTGGCCGTACTCCCCGTGGAGCAGATTCGAACGTCCAAACTCGTGGCGGCGGACGTCGCGCAGGCTGTGATGGGTCGCCCCGGCGCCGTGCTCGTGTCCGTTACGGTCATGATTTCAACGTTCGGCACGTTAGGCGCGATCTTGCTCACGACACCGCGTATTCTCTTCGCGATGGCTGATGACGGCTTGCTCTTCCGCAAGATCGCCGCCGTACACCCAAAGTATCAGACGCCGCATATGGCCATCGGGCTGGTCGCAGCGCTTGGCGCCGTGTTCGTGCTCTTTTTCCCCTTCGAGGCGCTGGCGGATGCATTTGTCACGGCGATGATTCCGTTTTACGCGTTAGGCGTGGCCGCGGTCTTTCCCTTGCGTCGCCGCGGTGCCGTGTCTGCCTATCGCACGCCGGGGTATCCGATCGTCCCGCTCCTGTTTATCGCATCCGTGGCGTACCTGATGATAAACGGTCTCGCGGCGCCGGAATCGCGTAAGACGACAGCGATCATCTTTGGCGTCATCCTCGCCGGCATTCCGTTCTACTACGCGATCGATCGACGCCGCGCATTACACAAATGATGGGATCTAAAAAACAGCACCGCGGACTAACGCGAACAAACACGGACAACAACAAAAGATCCAAAGCAGCATCCATAGAACAAAGCGGATTTGTTTTGCTTGGGTGTGTCCGCGTTGGTCCGCGTTCGTCCGCCGTGGAAAGCTCTTACAGGACGAGAACAAAGCGACGGCGCAAGCTGACCCAACGCTGCAGACCCGGATTGGCTCGTTAGGCTCACGAGTTCCCAGACCGTCCCCCAAGAGCTTAATCGGTGCCTGTCACCGCCAAGTGACGACCCATTTACGCGATTTTCTTGACCCGCCACCGAACGCTACCATAGCTTTTTCGCCGCCAGCGCGGTGCTCCGCGCTACGATTATCACTCGGCAGAAGACTCACTCGCCAACCAATCCTCCCTCAAAGGATGCATTCATGAAACTGATCCATCGATTGGCAGCTTGCAGCGCAATCGGCCTGTTCGCAGTTCTGCCGCTGGGGCCCGTCCTGGCCCAGGGAGTCACAACGGGGGCCATCGGCGGCCTCATCACTGACTCCACGGGGAATCCGGTCGGACAGGTCCAAGTTCAGATCGTGAATCGCAATACTGGCTACAGCGTGGGCGGTCTCTCTCGAGAAAACGGACGTTATCTCGTTCCCGCTCTCGAAGCGGGCGGACCCTACTCGGTTACGGCTCGCCGAATCGGCTTCCAGCCGCAGACGCGCGACAACGTCTATGTCTCGCTCTCGCAGACGACCCCCGTGGACTTCCACCTCGGACAGCAAGTCGCACAACTCACTGGCGTTACGGTCGTCGCGACAACGAGCGACTTCTCATCGAGTCGCCAAGGCGTCGAGACGACGCTCAGTGACTCGATGCTGCAGCGAATTCCAACGCTGAGCCGCGACATCGTCGACTTCGTCAAAATCTCGCCCCAGGTATCGCGGCCGCTCGATGGAAGCGGCCCAAGCGCGGGTGGTACCTACAACCGCTTCAACAACTTCACGATCGACGGAGCGAGTCAGAACGATCGCTTTGGCTTGGGATCGTCAGGCGGTACACCTGGTGGCGCTACGGGCGGCCGACTCATCTCAATCGACGCCGTAAAGGAGATGCAGGTCCTGCTTAGCCCATCGGATGTGCGCCACGGCAATTTCTCTGGATTGTTGCTAAACGCCGTCACGAAGAGCGGCACGAACGATCTCAGTGGCAGCGCCTTTTTCGCGTATCGCGATTCCAAGTTCGGCCGAGACACGGCGGTGATCCGAGACTCGAAGATCGAGGTGTCGCAGTTCGGTTTCACCCTCGGCGGTCCAATCATCAAGAACAAGCTGCACTTCTTCATCGCACCTGAATTCCAACAGCGCTCCCAGCCTGCAACGGGACCGTTCGTCGGACAGACGACGAATGAAGCTGGCATCGTGGCCGCAGATTCAGTCGAAGCCGTGCGTCAGGCGCTGGCCGGCCGCTTTGATGTGGGAGCTTCCGGTCGTGTGACGAACGACAACCCGCTCACCAACCTCTTTGGCCGACTCGATTATCAGATCAACGAGAACCATCGGCTCGTATTCCGCCAGCTGATCAACAGCGCGGAGTCGGATGCATTCTCGCGCAACTCGACGTCGTTCAACAATGCAGTTGGCGTCCAAAGCTCCGGCTTCCGGCTTTCATCCAACGCCTTCACGACAAAGAACAACAACAATTCGAGTGTCTTTCAGCTGTACAGCTACTTCAGCGGCGGCAAATCGAACGAACTTATCGTCGGCTATAATACGGTGAAGGACCAGCGCATCGTGCCAGTTCGTGCGCCAGAGATTTCGATCGGTGTCACGCCACCCGGCGGCACGTCGCCGAGCGCCTCAATCACAGTAGGCACTGAGCAGTTCTCGCCGGACAATCTGCTGAAGCAGAAGATCCTCGAGGTTCAAAACAACTTCTCGCTCCCGTGGAACGCGCACAATTTCACGTTAGGCGCGCGCTACGAACGTACTGACATCTTCAACAACTTCGCACAGCAGGCATTTGGGGCGTACAAGTTCGCGAACATCGCTGCGTTGCGCTCTAACACACCGCTCAATTACGCGTTCGCGTACAGCAACGGCGGACCGATCGCGGCGGAGTTCGACGTCGGGCAATACAGCGGCTACGCGCAGGACCAGTGGAACGTCACGAACAAACTGTCGATGACGTACGGGCTTCGCGTCGATGTTCCGGTGTTCGGTGACCCGCCTGTTGCGAACGACACGATCGCGGCGCGCTTCCGCGCGGCCGGTATCAATGATGTGCGTACCGACGCCAAGCCGAAGACGCAACTTCTCTGGTCGCCGCGCATCGGCCTCAACTTCGACCC
>CBQVAZ010000220.1:0-6084 GCA_967720205.1 uncultured Gemmatimonadaceae bacterium
TCGGCTGAATCACGATGGCGTTGAATTGCCCAGCCGGGACTCTGATGCGCTCGCGCTTCAGCACCTTGATCTGCACCGGATTGCGATCAGGCCGGAAGTATCGGTTGAACGTGTACGTCTTTCCCGGCTCTAGGTCGATCGTTCGCACAAAATAGAAGAACGACCCATCGTCAAGCGGATCAGCGACCGACACTTCTTCGGGGAGCGTGTCTTCGCGGAACATCGCGCGCTCCGGGAAGATCTCGTAGCGCCGCTCGCGAGCCCTGCCGCCTTCTTCGAAGTCTTGGACGAAGCGGAGCGAGTGGAAGCAATCCACGGCGATCCAGCTCTCCAGGACGTCGTCCACGCGATAGAACGGGATGCCGCCACGCACGCGGAAACGCGTATGCCACGTTTTGGTGCCGCGCACGTCTTCGTGTCCCATCACCTCCATACTCCCTTCACCGGCTTTGAGCGGGCCGAAGTACACGTCGTACGTTAGGCGCTCGCCGATGCTGAAGGGGACGGAGAAGTCGGTATTGCACACGCGTTTAGTCGAGTCACGAGGTTCCGCGACCGCAGCCTGCAACAGCGCCGTACCGAGCGCCGAAACCAAAGCAAGAGTTGTCATCACGCGCGCGCTCTCGCCGGGAGTGAGGGATGGCGACTGCGCGCCCCGCGCGCGAATCGGAAAATCTGTACGCCGTCCGCAAAGGGCCGGACGCGGCTCTCGCGCAGGCGCAGATCGTAGCACGCCTCGCATGCGAGTGTTTCCGTGCGACGTGCGAATGGAAGCACGCCTAACAAAAGGTCCGCGTTGGCCGTCCAGCGATCGCCCTGCACGATTGGACTATCACCGCGCGCCTTCATCAGTTCCCGCAGCACCGAAACACGGAAGAGCCTGAAAGTGCCGAATGGATCGAGCACCGGCGACGCGCCGCCAAAGGCTCGCAGCAACCAGTTGCCGACTTGACGGAGCCGCCTAACGGCGGGAGGCGGCGAGCTCGCAGAGCTGCTGCGATCAGTTACGACAACGTCGGCGCCACCCTCGAAACGGCGTACGAGCTCGGGGACCTGCTCCGGTGGATCTGTAAAGTCGGCCTGCATGAGAATGATCGCGTCGCGGCGGCCGTATTTCGTGCGGTTCGCCGCATCACGTACAAGTGCGTCCACCGCGGTGGCGTAACCGACTCGGCGCGAACCGCCGAGCACAGTCAGTGGAAGCACCTCAGCGTAGGGCTTGAGCACCTCCGCCGTCGCGTCGTCGCTTCCGTCGTCATACACGAGCAGCTCGTACTCGCGATCGAAGTCCTGGAACATCTTGCGGATGCGCCACAGAAGCACGCCGATCGTCGACGCCTCGTTGTATGCCGGGATGCAGATGTACAGCACAGGACTATGATTGCCTTCTAGCTAGTCAGATGGTCGCCGAAAGTTATGGCGGACACGTGCCTCCTTGTACCGCGGCCAACGTCCGTAGTTGCAAGACGTTGGGCTCGCTAGTGCCGCTCCAATGAGAGCTCGAGTTACGACAATCACCGATGACATTGGTTGGAACAGCGCGAGGTCAGCTGATCGAGCGGCCCGACAGAACCCCATCGTAGACCAGGCGTGTGCCGGAAATCATCCGGTCTACGCTGAAGAGCGCCGCTCTGGATGGTCCAGCCTGAGCGAGGGACTCGCGAATTGTGCGGTCAGTCACAAGGCGCTCGATCGCGCGAGCAAATGCGGCGTTGTCCGCCGGGGGGACCAGGACGCCAGTTTCACCGTCCACAACCAGCTCAGGGATCCCGCCGACGGAAAAGGCGATCGGGGGGACGCGTAGCGCCATCGCGTCGATTAGCGCCGTCCCGAGCCCCTCGGCGCTCGACGGGTGCAGCAGGAGGTCGAGTCCTGCCATCGCGCGGTGTGGGTCGTAAACGAAGCCTGCGCGGTAGGCTTCGAATTGCCCGATCTGGTCAATGCCGGTTGCCTTGCCGCCAAGCAAAACCAAACGAACGCGCGCCGCCACTTCGGTTCGAACTGCGTTTGCGATGTCGGCGAGGACATGAATTCCCTTTTCCGATGTCATCGCGCCGACGATTCCGAGCAGTACATGATCGGGGCTCCAACTGCGCTCACTGCGCCAGTCACGCGCGTCTGCGGCGCTTGGCGTCGGGACCCCGGAGTAGACAACGTCGACACGGGATTGATCGACACCGCCGGACCGCATCGCATCACGCACAGCCCTCGAGATCGCGATGAAGCGCGCGACGCGTTTGCCGTATTTGAGTCTTCCTTTCGGAACGAAGGTGACTCGTCGCGTCACGATGAGAGGGATGTGTCTCCGCCCCACGAGTGCCGCGAGCGCGATTGCATGTCCACGCGCATCGTGCGCGTGCACGAGATCCGGCTTCCACGTGCGTATGAGGGCGCGCAGTCGACGAGCTGCGACAATGTCCCAGTCGGCGCGCATGCGGACCGAGGCCGCTGCGGCGCCCGCGCTACGGAGTCGCTTGATCAGCGGCGCGTCCGGATATGCGGCGACGAGCGGCTCGTCGCCCGCTTCGCGCTGGCCGCGGGCGAGCAAGAACACCTGCCGCTGTCCCCCGCGCCACTCACGCCCTGAGTCGACGTGCAACACGCGAAGTGCCATAGTCCGCAGCAAGATGCCGCGTTGCTTGGCGTCGCGCCAACCACGCCGGCGAAGGCGCTGACGGAGGAACACCAGCGATACACCGTTCGCGCATAACGAGTTCTCTGCAGCGACCGCGCGAATCATCGGAATCGCGATTAGCACTTGGATCGCACGAGTGCCAGACGAACGCGTTTGTGACTTCGGGTATAACGAGTTGAGTCTACAGAGAAGGTGGCATACTGTGTGCCTCTCAGTAGAGGTCAAAGGTCAGAGGATCTATGATTCTTGCGAACGCTCGCCAACGCCTGACGAGAGACGACGCGCAACTCGCGCTGCGACTCGTCGCGCGCGGTTCTTCCGAGGAGTACGATGCAGCGGAGGATCGCTTGCGTAGTAAGGGTGTCGATTCGCTGCTGGACGACGCGCGGTTGCTCACTGGACTTCTCGAAGCGCCGCAAGGCGCTCATGCGTCGCTTGCGCTGTTCGCGTATGTCGTCGTACGACATGCCTTACGAGACGCTGGTACGGATGATCGCTCGATGGCCGACTACGTGACGTCGATGTTGCTGCAGTTCGGCGTGCGCGATCGCGCGCGGCGCATCGGCGATTCTGACGACGAGGTTTACGACACGCTGGCCGAGCTTCTCGCGCACGTCGGCCAGGGAAACGATGCAGGAGGAACGGGTGCCGCTCGAGCGTTTCTCGTGCGCACGCATCTCGGCAACTATGCGCTCTGGTTGAGCGGCATGTTCCCGGATCATGTGGAGCAGCGTCACTGGCGTCGCGGGGGCCCCGACCTGGACTACTTTGAAGACATGGGTCGCCGCGGATTCGCGCTCGCGGCTCAGCACCGCCTGGCGAACACGTATGGGCTGGATGGACTTTTCAGCGCGATGGCGGACCGCTTCGGCGTTCTCCGGGTCGCGCTCAACCGAGTGAGCGACAGACTGCTGTTCCCGCAAGTGAACTCGCCCGAGCGGCTCATGCGGCAAGTTCGCGACGCACAGCGTTTCGCGGCGTAGCAGGGCGCAGGACGGCGTTGCGAGCGGGCGTTCGCGAGCGGTATCGTAGGCCGGTGAACGCCTGCCCAAGGACATAGTGTGTTCGAAGACCTGCGCGAGGCGCTGCGCGACTTGCTGTCCGGCAACGTAGCACCTAACGAGCGCCGAGCCGTGCTCGCGGACATGCGCGAGACGCTGGTTCGCGCGCGCCTGGGCCTGGATGACTTGCGCCGTGGCGTGGAGGAGACGCGCAAGCGGTTGGCGCAGGAAGTTCGCGAACACGAGACGGCCGAGCGGCGGCGAACGTTGGCCTCGGAGATCGGAGACAAGGAGACGGAGACGATCGCCGTGCGCTTCGCGGCGCACCATGCGGAACGCGTCGCGGTGTTCCAGCGGAAACTGGACAGCCAGGAAGCCGAGCTGGCGCTCGTCGACGGTGAGGTGACGGAGATGACGGCGCAGCTCAAGGCCGCGATGGCCGGCGCCGGCTCCGGGCTGCGCGAGAATGCGCCTTCGGCTGAATCGTTAGGTGGCGACGACGAGTCACTGCGGGCGGAGCTAGACGGCATGCGCCGCGCCGAAACACGTGCTGCGCGTGACGCGGCGGCGGAAGAGCGGCTGGCCGAGCTGAAACGCCGAATGGGGAAGTAGACTGCCGCGCGCCGCGCTCGCTCTCGCGTGCGTTCTTGGCGCCGCTGCGACGAACACGTTAGGCGCTCAGGGCTTGCCGCGCACGCAGGTGCGCTGTTCGGGCCAGATCATTACTGACGTCGCGATCCGAACACACGCGCCGGATTACGGCGGTCTCTTTTCGCGCGCGCCGGCACTGGAACGCGCCGTGGACGCTCTGCACACGACCACGGCGCCGGAGGTGGTGCGCAACTTCGTACTGCTCAAGAAGGGCGAGGCGTGTTCGCCGCTAAAACGCTACGAAACCGAGCGTATCCTGCGGGCGCAGCCATTTCTGGCGCAAGCGAACGTCACGGCTTTCGCGGATGGAGTCGATGGCGTACGCATCGAGGTGGTGACGGTGGACGAGCCGTCGCTCGTCGCGGTCGTAGGGATTCAACGACGGGCGCCGCCGCTGCATCGCCTAACGCTGGGAAGCGCGAATCTCGGCGGGCAGGGCGTGCACGCCAGCGCGTCGTGGCGTGACGCGGGCGAGCTCAGGTCGCACTTCGGCGGTCGCTATAGCAACTACCAACTCTTTGGCCAGCCGTATCAGCTGCACCTCAACGGGTCGCGGCGCGAGCGCGGAAGCGACTGGAGCGCCGTCGTACTGCTGCCATTTCTCACAGACGTACAAGGCTCGGCGTGGCGCGTCGGTGTCTCGCGCACACTCGATATCGTTCCGTACAGACGCGACTCCTCGCTCGCAGCGGGCGTCGGGGTCGATCGTACGCTGGGCGATGTGGGCGCCATCGCGCGCCTCGGGCGGCCAGGCCGCCTCGCCCTGCTCGGTATCTCGGCGACAGTGGAACGGGCGCGCACGAGCCGCATGCCCGTCACGTTAGGCGCCGAGGGCGAGCTTCCCGACAGCACTCCTTCGCTGATCGATGCTTTCGACACATATCGGACAGCGCGCGTCAATCTGTTGCTGGGTCTGCGCGGCGTGCGATTCATGCGCGTGCAGCGCTTCGACGCGCTGAATGCGGAGCAGGACGTACGCAAAGGCGCGCAACTCGGTGTGGCGTTAGGTCGCAGCTTGCCGTTCGTGGGCTGGGACGACGACATCTATACGTCGGTGGGCTTCTACGTAGGAGGCGGCAGCACGCGATCCTTTGCGGCGTTGGAAGGCGGGGCGGAAGGTCGCCGCCCACTGAGCAACGCCGACGACGACTGGAACGCGATGTACATGGGCGGGCGCGCTGCGACGTACTTCCGCCCACACAACCGGCACACCATAACGTCCAGCGCGGAATGGAGCGCGGCGTATCGTCCGCGGCTGCCCGTGCAACTCTCGCTGGCGGACCGTCGATTCGGCGTTCGCAGCTATGCCAAATCGAACGAAGGGGGGGCGCGCAGGCTCGTGCTGCGGAGCGAAGAGCGTTGGTACCTGGGTGACGTTCGCGGATCGGCGGACCTCGGCGTGACCGCGTTCGCCGAAACCGGACGACTCTGGCTCGGCGATGCCGCGTTAGGCACCAATACCGGTTGGCGTCCTGCCATTGGCGCGGGGATCGTGACCGCGGTGCCGCGGCGCTCGCAGCGTCTCTGGCGCGCCGAGTTCGCCGTGCCGCTCGCGAGCGGTGGTGGCGGCAAGTTCGAGATCCGATTGAGCTCGGCTGATAAGACGCCGAGGTGGTGGGTTGAGCCGTCTGATTTGCGGCGCAGCGGTCGCAGGACCGTCCTCGGAGACTTATTCAACTGGCCGTAGTTCCAAATTCTGAAAGGGCAACTGCTGTTCGGATGACACGAATCGAGCGGATCGAACAGAGCCAGAGCCTGAAACAGACCAGAGCTCAGCACATGCGCTGGGCCAGCTAC
>CBQVAZ010000221.1:0-6053 GCA_967720205.1 uncultured Gemmatimonadaceae bacterium
CGCCGGTTCCGGTTCATCGCGAAGCTCGAGCTCCGGCTCTTCGACCGGCAGTTCCGCGTACGCCGATTCGTCGACGTTCGAGTCGCTCTCGCTTTCGAGCGCGGCCACTTCGTGCTGCCACGCTGTGGCCAGATCTTCGATAGGCTCGGGCTCTTGCACCTCCGGCTGAATCGCCTCGGCGAAGAACTCGTTAGGCCGTCCGCTGGCTGCGACGGCTTCCTGCTCGGCGCTCGGCGCTTCTGTCTCGGGCGCAGCTGGTTCCTCGGGCGCGGCTGCTTCGGCTTCTGCGACCGCAGCAACGGGAACTCCCTGCTGAATTTCGCGGACTAGTTGCGCAATCTCGTCGTTGCGTGGATCGGCATCGAGCACGCGCTCGTACAGCTGGCGCGCCGTCGAGTGTTCGCCTTGTGCGCGCGCAATGTCACCGAGATAGCGCAGCGCGATGAGGTTCTCGGGATCCAGGTCCAGCGCCGCTTCGAACGTACTGCGCGCGTCTGGGGTATTCCCTGCTTCGAAAAGCGCCTGCGCGAGGACGATGTGGCCACTCACATTGTGCGGCTGTTGCGGCAAGTGCGTTCGGCACAGCGCAATAGCCTGATCGAGATCCCCGAGTTTTCGAAGTTCATTCGCCAACGGGGCGAAATAACGCCGAGGATTCTCGTTGAATTTTTGCTGTAGCTCTTCCAGTCTCGCGGAGGTCGCCATGCCGAAACCTCTGTCACCCCGCCGCCCGGCGGGAATGGCCGTGAACGTTCAGGGACTAGACGACCGAAGTCAATCAGAAGTGACACGTTCACTTGCTTTTAGCTTCGGGCGCAGTCTAGCTTTTTCGGTTCGTTCCCGCCCCCACACCACCCCCATTAATCGAGTGAGGTAGCGCCCCGTGCTGCAGTCATTTCGGAGCGCCGCAAAATACATCTGGTTTGTGATTATCGCCGCCTTCATCGGCGGTTTCCTGCTGTATCAAACATCGGGCCTCACTGGGCGCACTCAGGTGACGAGCACGTCGGTCGTCGCATCGGTTGAAGGCACTGACGTTGGCTATCTCGCCTTTGAGCAGAACGCGCAGAACGCCGTGCAGCAGCAGGAGCGTCGACTCGGCCGCAGTTTAACGCTCGATGAGATCGAGCAAGTAAAGAATCAAACATTCGAGCAGATCGTGATGAACATCTTGCTCGAAAAGGAATATGCGCGCCGCGGAATCCGCGTGACCAACGACGAGATTCAGCAAGCCGCGCAGAACTCTCCGCCGCCTGAGCTGATGCAGAGTCCGGATCTGCAGACCGAGGGGCGCTTCGACATCGAGAAGTACCGTCGCTTCCTCCGCAGTCCTGCAGCGCGCACGCAAGGTCTGCTTCTGCAGCTCGAGGGCTATTACCGGGACGCGATCCCGCGCGCGAAGCTGATGGACCAGCTCGTTGCCGACGTCTACGTCTCGGATGCGCGCCTGTGGCAGGCGTACAAAGACGCGACCGACACCGCCCAGGTGACCTTCGTGCGCTTCGACCCGACGACGATTCCAGATTCAGCAGTGTCGGTGTCGGACACCGAGCTGCGCGCGTACTACGACAAAAACAAGCCTCTCTTCGAGCGACCGGGTCGCGCCGTCGTTTCAATCGTGACGATCCCGCGCACGATCACTGCCGCCGACACCGGTGCGACGCGTGCTCGCGCAGCCGCGCTGCGTGAAGAGATCGTTGGTGGCGCCAAGTTCGAAGACGTCGCGAAGCGCGAATCGGCCGACACAGTGAGCGGCCCCGAAGGCGGCTCGTTAGGCACCGGTGGACGCAAGCGTTTCGTCGAAGCGTTCGAAAAGGCAGCATACGCGCTCAAGGTCGGTGAAGTCTCGCAGCCCGTTCTCACGCCGTTCGGCTTCCACCTCATCAAGGTCGATGAGCGCAAGGCAGGCGACACGCTCACGTTGCGCCACATTCTGTTGCGCATCGCGCAGAGCGATTCGAGTGCGCTGCGTACCGACCGTCGCGCCGATTCGCTGGCGCGCATCGCGGCCGAGCAGTCCACTCCCGAGCGATTCGACTCGGCGGCCAAGGTGCTGAGCCTGAAGAAGGAGACCCTCACGGCCATCGAGGGTCAGCCGCTCATGGGTCCGGAAGGCTCTTTTTCCGGAGTGAGCGCCTGGGCGTTCGGCGGCGTGCAGCCAGGCGAGACAAGCTCGCTCTTCGACACGGACCAGGCGTACTTCCTCGCACGCCTCGACTCCCTGAGCCAAAAAGGCATCGCGCCCTTCGAAGAAGTGAAGGGGCAGATCCGCGGAGAGCTGTTGCGTCGCAAGAAGGTTGAAGCTGTGCGTCCGCGTGCTCAGGCTCTCGCTCAAGAGGCGGCCAAGAGCTCGCTCGACGCTGCCGCCAAGGCGGCTGGCCTAACGGTGGAGAAGACGGAGCCGATCACCCGGGGATCTTTTGCCGGGTCGCTCGGGCGTTTGAACCCGGCAGTGGGCGCAGCCTTCACATTGCCCGTTGGCGTTGTGAGTCAGCCGGTTGCCACAGACGAAGCCGTGTTCGTGGTTCGAGTGGACCGACGATCGGAGGCCTCGAAGGCCGAATTCGACAAGGTGAAAGGGGAGCGTCGTCAGGCAGCGCTCACTGCTCTGCGCGATCAGCGCGTTAGGGCGTTCTACGATGGCCTACGCAAAAACGCGGATGTGGAGGACAATCGGGCGCAGCTCGCTGCCTCGGCACGACGGCAGGCTGGTTAGGCTAAGCCGCGAAAAACACAACGCCGCCTGACGAGAGTCGGGCGGCGTTTTTGTTTTCGAGAGTCGACGGTTAACTCAGCAAGCGCTTGGGCTCCGGACGCTCTTCAGCCGTTGTGCTGGCCGTCGGTTCCGGTTCGGACAGCCGCTCACGGTTCTCCTGGGCGCCCTCACGAATCGACTTGTCCATGTCGCTCAAGCCACGCTTGAACTCTTTGATGCTCTTTCCCATCGAGGCGCCGATCTCCGGGAGCCGCTTGGCACCGAAGAGAAGCAGCACGACCACTGCGATCAGCAGTATTTCGGTGAAGCCGATGTTCCCGAAGTTCATAACGCTCTCCTAGAAAAGCGAACGCGCGATCAGATACGCGAGTACTACCCCGAGTAGGCTCAAGAGAGACACATCAAGCGCCATGGGGCCCAGAACAAACTTCAAGATAACGAGGTCAACATGCAACGGGCCGAACTGCGGCGTCACTCCCGTTGTCAAAAACTCCTTCACGGCGCCGGCCGGCAAGAACCGCCGAGCCAGGACGTTCATAGCCCCGCCTACGATGAACCCGACGATGAGAATCAGGGCGTAAAACCCGGGGCGGTGCCTCGCCCTCGGGAGACCACCCCCCTTGCTCGCCATTGCCATTAGGCCCGCCTTTCCATGACGTAAGCCACCGTGTCGAGCAGCGCCGACTTGGCCGTGCTCTCGGGAACCTGCACCAGCGCGTCTTCTGCGCGACGCGCGTATTCCTCACCGCGGCGGCGGGCGTAGTCAAGCCCGCCCTCCTCGCGAACTATCTCGATCACGCGAGCCACAAGATCGTCAGTTGGCTCGGCCGTCTGGAACAGCTCGCCGACGACGCTGCGCTCGTTAGGCGACAGGTTCGGCAGCGCCGCGATGAGCGGCAGTGTTGCTTTGTGTTCCTTGAGGTCGAGACCCGTCGGCTTGCCTACTGTCGCCGACGATTCCGTGTAATCGAGCAGGTCGTCAACGACCTGGAAGGCCATGCCTAACTGCGTGCCGTATTCGCGAAAGGCCGCGCGATGCGAGGGCGCCCCGCTCAGCGCGCCAACCTCACAGGCTCCCGCGAACAATGCCGCCGTTTTGGCCCGGATGAGCAGCTCGTAGTCGCTTTCCGTGAATGCTAACGCGTCGAGCGCCGCCAGCTGGTGGATCTCGCCTATCGTGAGCTCGTTCGACGCACGCGCCAGCACCTCGAGCCGCTGCAAGTCGCCGAGCCTAACAAGCTCCATGAGCGCGCGCGAGTACAGAAAGTCGCCCATGATCACCGACACCTGGTGGCTGAAAATCGCGTTGATCGTGGGCATGCCGCGACGCAGCACGCTGTGATCGACAGCGTCATCATGCACCAACGTCGCCAAGTGAATCAGCTCGACCACCGCCGCATACGACGTGGCGTCCTTGTCGCGGCTTCCTTCGCTTTCGCTCGCGAGCAGCAGCAGCGTGGGACGCATCATCTTCCCGCGCATGTGCATCAGGTGCTCGCTCACGCTGTTCACCAGGCCTGTCTCCGACACGACGATGCGCTTCATATCCTCGAGCACTTGCTCGAGCGCACCGGCGACCGGCGCCTGAATCTCCTGAAGCGCGGAGGTGGCGGCCGGCGAAAGGCGGGTCCGAAGTGTCACCAAGTTATTAGGCTACTTTCGATTCGAGCGCTTGGATTCGTGTGGCTACGTCGCGGAAATCGACGTCGACGGCGAAGACCCGATGATAATACACCAGGGCATCGCGCTCACGGTGCAACTGCTCGCAGGCGTACGCAAGCAGATACAGTGAGCCGACCAGCACGCGATCGTCGACGCGGGTGGTTTCGACGGCGCGGGCCAGCAGGGTGGCGGCTACCTGATGCTGGTTCTTCTCGATGAAGCACTGGCCGAGCGCTTCGTATGCGCGGCTGCGATGCATGTCTGACCGCAGCGCCTTCTGGAATTGCGCGATCGCGTCGTCGACGAGACCCATCTCTTTGAACGCGACACCCAAGTCGTAGTGGCTGTCGAAATCCTCGTCGTCGACATTTGCGGCTACGCCCTGCTTGAAACGACGCAGCATGTCTTCGAAGTCAGCCTGCTCGTCGCCAGTCGGCTTCGCGTCGCCAACCACCATTCGCGTGGACTTGACTGGCTGATCTCCGCGCAGCATCGCGCCGAGATCGATAAAGTCGCCGTTAGGAACGAATGCCGGTGTTTGGAAGACTCCAGCGCTGCGCGCATCAACGTCGGCGGCGAAATCGTCGCCGTTGTCGTCGGGCGACCCGAATGCGGCGGCGACTTCCGCGTCGAGGTCCTCAAGCTCCAGATCGTCGAATGTGGGATCGCCGGCGGTGGAACCGGGGTCCGCGTCGGCGCGTGTCTTCGCCGTTGCCTTTGTGGCGGCAGCAGCTTCGCCGGTTCGACCCTTGAGAATCTCCAACGCGGATAGCGCGCGCGCTTCGTTAGGCTCAATCTCCACGACGCGACCGTACACCGCGTGCGCCTTGTCATGCTCCCCGCCACGGAAAAGGGCGTCCGCCAACGAGAGATAGGCATCGATCAAGCGGGTGCGATCTCCGGATCGTGCAGCGTACTCCACGCTCTTCTGGTGGTGCCGGACAGACTCGGGGACGAGCCGCAGAATCTCGTGCGCGATGTCGCGCGCGGTCTCCAGGTCGCCCTCGCGCTCGACACCGAGCATCGCCGCATCGAGCTCGCGCAGCCCCTGCTCTCGCTCACCATTCTCGAGCAGCGCTTCAGCGAGGCGGCGGCGCAGGCGCGGATCGTTAGGTGACTGAAGGATCTGTTCGCGTAACGTATCCAGCGTCGCAATCGCTTCCAGCGCACGAGGCGGCGTGCGGCGCTCGACACGAGGCGGTGGCGTTTCTTCTGCCGCAGATTCGACCAGTTCTTCGAAAGAAGCTTCCACGAACTGAGCGTCGACGTCCGCTGCCAGTACATCGGTTACCGGTATCTCGAGAGGCGGCTCCGGCTCCAGCGAATCCGGCGAGAGCGGCGACGGCGAGAAATTCCCCTCGGCTGCGTTCTCCTCCAGACCGAAAGACGCTGGCAGATCCAGGAAATTTGGATCGATGTCCGGCTCGAGCTCTTTGATGGGTACGACCGCGCCAGTCAGCGGTGTTCTTGGTACTTCCACCGGCTCCACGTCGTGCTGAGCCGCGGCGGCCGCGAGATCTTCCCATTCCAGCGGATGCTCCGGAGGCGCCGTCGACACGATCGCACTGTTGAGTGGCGTCGCCTCGATCACGTGGTGGTCGTCGTCTTCGTCTTCGTTAGGCGTCTCCACGGCCGCTTCCACTTCGTCGAGAGCGGCGGCGTGCGCGTCGAGCGA
>CBQVAZ010000222.1:0-6044 GCA_967720205.1 uncultured Gemmatimonadaceae bacterium
CCCCACCGATCGCGATAGTCACGCCGAGCAGCGCGAGTCCGATTCGTGTTCGTTTCGTCAGAGGCGCTATGCGGCGGTGGCGGCAGGGCTATCGAAGGGACGAGGAGCAGCTACCCGAGTATGCGGTGGGCTTCTGCGCAGGGCAACGCCCCGCCGGCGGTATTCGGGCAGCAAAGACTATCGCACAGCGTGGCGTGGAAGCGAGATTGTCGCCGCAGAACGTCGCCGGCCGGTGGGCGCGCGCGTTCGCTGTTAGGCAGGGCACCTCGAGAATCGCGTTAGGCAGTGTGAACAATCATGGAGCATCGACGATGCAGGACAGCGTCACGCAATGCCGCTTTTTGATGCGAGAGATGGAGGAGATAGCCTCCGACCTGAACGACGAACACCGCGCGCTGCAACCGCGACCCGGTGGAAAGACGGCGGGCTGGCTGATCGGGCACATCGCCGTGACTGGCGACTATGGACGCCGCCTTTGCGGCAGGACTCCGCTCTGTCCAAAGGAATGGCGCGCCCTCTTCAATCCCGGAAGTCAGCCGTCGCCGAACTCCGAGGAATATCCAAGCATGGAGGTGCTGCGTAACACGGCACACGATGTGTATCGAGATTTTTGCGAAGCGGCGCTCAACGCAGATGCAGCATCGCTGGCCGTCGAGAATCCTTTTGTGCCAGGGCGAGCCGATTTTCCCACTGCGGGTGTGTTCGTTCGCTATCTGATGTCAGGGCACCTGGCGTATCACCTTGGCCAGCTGACCGAGTGGCGCACCGCCGCCGGCCTCTCAAAGCGTCGCACGGACGCAGCTATTGCCTAACAATGCCTGGCAAGATCAACTGCTTCACATGCGCAATTGGGGAGCTTGAACCGAATGACATCACGTGCAAGCGGGACCTTCGATGTGAAAGTGGCGCCACACACTCTTGTGAGCCCGGACGAGACGAGAGGGAGATTCTCGCTCGACAAACAGTTCCAGGGCGATCTCACGGGGACTGGGCAAGGCGAGATGCTCACGGCCGTCGGCGCTGTCCAAGGCTCAGCCGTTTACGTCGCGGTCGAGCGCGTGAGCGGTACACTCCACGGCCGGCGGGGGGCCTTCGCGCTGCACCACACTGGAATCATGAACCGCGGCGCGCAGCAACTCAGCGTCACGATCGTGCCCGATTCGGGGACCGAGCAGCTCGAGGGAATCGCCGGCACGCTGTCGATCACGATCACGGACGGAAAACACTTCTACGACCTCGACTACACCCTTCCCGGATCTCGTTAGGATAGTACGGCCGCGCTCGTCCCCGCTGGTCACAGCGGCCAACGCAATATCGCGGCTCCGTGTCTCAAGAGTACCTCAGCGCGAGCAGCATCCATGTGTCTCGACGACTCCTGCAGCAACGAAGCGACGAACCGGCGCTCCTTTCTCGTCGGCGCCACCGCCGCAATCGCCGGCCTAACGATTCTCGGAGCGGACCAGCCTTCCGCCCAGGGCGTCCAGCCACCAACTCGCGTCCTCGACGATCCCAACATCCAGCACGGCAAGGTCGTTTTCAAACACGGCGGCATCGAGACGATCGACGGCTTCCTCGCGCGGCCTAAGGCAGAAGGCCGTTATTCGCCAGTACTCGTCATCGCCGGCAATCGCATCACGGAGGAGTACATCCCCAACACGTGTGCCGCCCTTGCCGTGGCCGGCTTCGTCGGTTTGGCGCCTAACATCTTTCATCTGCTCCCTGATTCTGCGCGTACGCCGGAAGAAATGCGCCAGGCGCTGGCGAACCATACCGACTGGGACGTCCTGGCCGATGTGCAGGCCGGCGCGGACTACCTTCGCGGCCAGCCGTACGTCAAACCAGGCGCGTTTGGCGTCGTCGGCTTCTGTTTCGGCGGACGCATCGCAATGCTATATGGAGCCCGCTCACGCGACGTCGACGCCGTCGTCCCGTATCATCCGGGTCAGGTCACGAGCGAAGAGATCGCGCGCCTCCGATCCCCTGTGCTCGTGCACTGCGGAACAGCCGATCGCAACGTGTCAGTTGCGTCGATCCGGGACTTGGAGAGGATGTTGAAGGCGCAAAAGACACCGGTCGAAGTGCACCTGTACGAAGGCGCCGACCATGGCTTCCTCGCGTACACTCGGCCGTTCTACAAGCCGGACGCCGCCAAGCTGTCCTGGACACGAACGACACAGTTCCTGCACAAGCACCTCGGTTAGTAAGTTCGTTAGGCGCAGCGAGGAACACATGAAATTCGAGCTCGAGCCCGCAATGGAAGTACTGCAGCGAACGCCCGCGACGATGCGCGCGCTCCTGGCGGGCCTGTCCGATGACTGGATTCGCGGCACCGAAGGTCCCGAAACATTCTGTCCTTTCGACGTAGTCGGTCATCTGATCGACGGCGAAGAGACAGATTGGATGACGCGAGCGCGCATTATCCTCGCGGGCGGCGATGACCCGCGCTTCGAGCCGTACGATCGTTTCCGGATGTGGCGTCGCAACGTCGGTCGCACGCTGGCGTCGCTGCTGGACGAATTCGACGCGCTTCGCGCCGCGAATCTCGAAGAGATGAGATCATGGCGCCTATCGGGTGACCAATTCGACCTAACCGGCGTGCATCCGACCTTCGGCCGAGTGACGCTGCGCGAGCTGCTCGCCGCGTGGGTCGTGCACGACCTCGGCCACATCGCGCAGACCGCGAGAGTGATGGCGAAGCAATATCGCGATGCCGTCGGTCCTTGGGTGCCGTTCATGCCTGTCCTGACCGACCACGAGGTGCCGCGGTCGTAGCGCGATCGTTGAGCCTGGCACAGCTTACACAACTGGCGGCGGTACATATGGCACGCAAAACTGCATTCCGCTTCCCGACGTCGAACGGATCAATAGTCCGAACATCAATGGCTGGAGCAACCCACATGATAGCCGTCGCCATACTCGGCGCGGCGGCCATCGCGCCGTTTACGGTATCCGCGCAGAGCGCAGGGCAAACGGCGTTCGTGTTCCTCGTCGGCAGCGACACGGTGGGGATCGAGCGCTTTACATCGACGGCGGATCTCGTAACCGGTGAGATTCTGCAACGCGGCCAGCCACGCCTAACGTATGTGGCGACGAAAGCCGCGGCCGGTCGCTTCGCGTCGCTCGACCTCGTGGCGTATCCACCCAATAGCGGTCCTGATGCTGAGCCGCTCCAGCGTGCCCGCTTACGCATCGTCGGCGACTCGGCCATCGCCGACATGACGGTCGGCGGTGCGACGCGTACTCAGAAGTTTGGCACAAGGACCGACGCGCTCATGATCATCAACAACTCGGTCGCGATGTTCGAGCCCGCGCTCGAACGGATGACGGGCGCAAACCGGGACAGCGTCACACTCCCCGTGCTGTTGGTCGCGGGCGGCCAAACACTGCCGGCGACCTTCCGACGCATAACCGGAGATTCGATCGACGTGCGCCTAGGTCCGCAGCAGAGTTACATCGTGGCGCGCGGGACGGCGATTCTGCGCGTGCATACGCCGGCGCAGCGGCTCGTCATGCAGCGTGTCGAGGGCGAGGCTGCCTCGAGCCTAGCGTTAGGCAAGCCTGACTATTCCGCTCCGGCCGGCGCGCCGTATCGCGCCGACAACGTTCGGATTCCGACGCCGGCGGGGCATACGCTGGCCGGAACGTTCACGATGCCGAGCGCCGCCGCGGGGAAGGTGCCGGCCGTCGTGACGATCACGGGGAGTGGGCCCCAGGACCGCGATGAGTACCTCTCGTTGGTCGTAGGGTACCGCCCGTTCCGCCAGGTCGCCGATACGTTAGGCAGGCGCGGCATAGCGGTCCTGCGCATGGATGACCGCGGCACCGGTGAATCCGGCGGCAACTTCGCGACGGCAACGTCCGCGGATTTCGCCGATGACATTCGCGCCGGTATCGCATGGCTGCGCGCGCGGCCGGACATCGATCCTTCGCGCATCGCCGTGCTCGGACACAGCGAGGGTGGTCTGATTGCGCCGATTGTCGCCGCCTCGGACCCGCGGCTCGCGGCGGCCGTGCTCCTGGCCGGTCCATCGCAGCGCGGCCGCGACATTCTCGATTTTCAATTCCGCTACGGCATCGAGCACGATACCGCCATTGCTCCTGGGAAGCGCGACTCCGCGTTTAGGGCGACGCGCGCGGGCTTTGACAGCAGCGCGGGGCGGCAGGCGTGGATGAAGTACTTTCAGGAGTACGATCCCGTCCCAACGATCCGCAAAGTCAAACAGCCTGTGCTCATTCTCCAGGGCGCGACCGATCGTCAAGTGACGGCGGAGCAGGCCGAAGCGATCGCCAAGGAGATGCGCACAGCGGGCAATCGTGCTGTCACTCTACGTGTGTACCCAGACCGAAACCATCTCTTTCTTCCCGATACTTCGGGCAATCCTGCCGGCTACACTCGCCTAACGAGCGGCAAGATAGGACCCGAGGTCATGGGGCAGATCGCGGACTGGCTCGTGCAGATTCTCAAGCCTTAAGAACAAAACAGCAAGCATTTGAATGCTCGCTAACCATTGGAGTGAACGCATGACAATGACGACGAGCCGCACCAAGCGACGTTGCCGCTCCCGCGTTGCCCTGGCCGCAATTCTCGGTTGCCTCAGCGCCGTTTCGGCGCGCGCTCAGGAGCCATTCCCGGGCCTCGACGCCTATATCACCAAGACGATGGCGGACTGGAAGATGCCCGGTCTCGCCGTCGCGATCGTGCGCAACGATTCCGTGCTCTGGTCCAAGGGCTATGGCGTGCGGACGTTCGGCAGCAACGATCGCGTCGACGACAAGACGCTCTTCGAGATCGGATCCAGCAGCAAGTCGTTCACGGCCACGATCGTGGCGATGCTCGTGAGCGATGGCAAGATGCGCTGGGACGATCGCCTAACGAATTATCTCCCCACCTTCCAGCTCCAGGATCCGGTGGCGAACGCCGAGGTGACGATTCGCGACGCGCTGACGCACCGCGCCGGCCTGACACGGGCGGAGCTTTCCTGGATGTACGCCGGGATCTCGCGCGATGAGGTGTTAAGACGCGTGCGCTTCCTCAAGCCCGCCTATCCCTTTCGCTCGCGCTGGAACTATCAGAACGTGATGTTTGCCGCAGCCGGTGAGGCGGCAGCGAAAGCCGCGTCGACGACGTGGGAAGAGCTCATCCAGCGGCGCATCTTCGAGCCGTTAGGCATGGCGACGAGCCTGCCTCTGGCGCCCAAGAACCGCTCCGGCATTGCGAACCTCGCCACGCCGCACGCGACGCGCCGCGACACCGTATATACGCTCGCGCCCATGTGGATGGACAACGTTGCACCGGCGGGATCGATCGTCTCCACCGCGCATGACATGGCGCAGTATCTGCGCTTCCAGTTAGGCGACGGCATGTTCAACGGCAAACGCCTCGTTTCCGCCGCGGCGCTGCGTCAGACGCACACACCGCAGATGCTGATGGCTGGCGGTGAGGGAGGCGGAGGCGGAGAAGGAGACTCGCTCACACGGTTCAGCACATATGGAATGGGATGGATGGTGCAGGACTACCGCCGCAACCTGATGTGGCAGCATGGCGGAAATACGGACGGCATGACGACGGCGATGGGCATGCTGCCGGATTCCAAATTCGGCGTCGTCGTGCTGAGCAATATGTATGGCGCACAGCTGCCAAGCATTCTGATGCGCTACATCTTCGATCGTCAGCTCGGCGTGCCAGTGCGCGATCTGAGCGCAGAAGCTCTGACGCGAGTCGCGACGCAGCGGCGCCGGGCGGATTCGACTGAGCGAGCGCAGGCGGCGCTGCGCCTCGCGGGTGCGCAACCTCCACTGCCGCTCAGCGCTTACGCGGGCAGCTACGCGGACAGCCTCTATGGCGAAGCGACCGTCTCGGAAACGGATGGCAAACTCGTTATGCAGCGCGGCGATCTCAGCGCGCCGCTCGAATACTGGAACGCGAACAACTTCCGCTGGGGACGCCTTCAGAGCGCCGCGATATCATCGCTGTTCGTCAAGTTCGACGTCGCACCTGATGGTAAGGTGACATCGTTGTCGTTTGGGCTAGGACCGGATACCGC
>CBQVAZ010000223.1:0-6043 GCA_967720205.1 uncultured Gemmatimonadaceae bacterium
TCGTTGCGCGCGTCGGACAGCTATCACGGCGACTCAAGGTCGCGATCGATTGCGGCAACGGCGCCGGATCGCTCGTCGCCGGAAAGCTGTTCGCTCGCTTGGGCGTTGACGCGACGTATCTTTTCTGCGAATCAGACGGGACATTCCCGAACCATCATCCGGATCCGACGGTCCCGGAGAATCTGCACGACCTCATCGAGGCGGTTGGCAAACAAAAGGCCGATGTTGGCGTTGCGTTCGACGGCGATGCCGATCGCCTTGGCATCATCGCCGAGAACGGCGAGATCATCTGGGGCGATCACATTCTCATCGTGTACGCGCGCGATGTGCTGCAGCGGTTGGGCAAGGGCCAGCCGATCATCTTCGACGTGAAGTCTTCGCAAGCGCTTCCCGATGCGATCTCGGCGGCAGGGGGCGTCCCGATCATGTGGAAGACCGGCCACTCGCTTATCAAGGAAAAGATGCGCGAGATGAAAGCACCGGTCGCCGGCGAGATGTCTGGCCACATGTTCTTCGCCGAAGGGTTCTACGGTCACGACGACGCCATGTACGGCGCCGCGCGATTCCTGCGCATTGTGGCAGACAGCGGCAAGAGCATCAGCGGTCTCCTGGCCGACGTTCCGAAGTTCGTCGTGACGCCCGAGATCCGGATCGATTGCCCCGACGACGTCAAATTCAGCCTCGTCGACAAGGCCGTTAGGCATTTCAAGGCAAAATACGACGTCATCGACGTGGACGGAGTGCGCGTCCTCTTCGGTGACGGCTGGGGGCTGATTCGGGCGTCCAATACACAGCCTGTAATCGTCTGCCGCTACGAAGCTCGCACGCCGGAGCGCCTGGCGGCGATCCGCGGGGAGATGGAAGCATGGCTGCGCGAACAAGGAGTGCGCACCTAACGTGACGCGCCGACGCTGGATCGTCGTCGGCATAGTCAGTACAGCGCTCCTACTGTTGGTCGGGCGCGAAGTCGCCGGCTGGTACGTAGAGTACCGCTGGTTCGACGCCCTCGGTGCGGCGGGTGTCTGGAAGGCGCGCGCGATGAATCTCACGCTGCTACGCGGCACAACGTTCGCGATCGGCTTCCTCTTTGTCTTCGCGAACCTCTTCGCCGTGCGCAGCTCGATCAAAGCGCTCGTGCTGCCGCAGCGCGTCGCTAACCTCGAGATCGGGGAGGCCGTGCCGAGCCGGCGCCTGACGTGGACAGCCGTGATCATCGCGGCGCTCGTCGCCGCGCTGTTGGCCGTTATGCAGGACGATTGGGTAGCGCTGGATCTCGTGCGCCACGGCGAACCGTTCCGCGAGAGCGATCCCTATTTCCAATACGACCTCGCGTTCTTCGTCTACTGGCTGCCGTTGGAATTATCGCTGCACGTCGGAGCGCTGAGCACGCTGGTCGTCGTGTCACTTCTGGTGCTCGTGCTCTACGCGCTCACGCCGAGCCTGCGCTGGGAGCGGGGGCGTATCGCGGTCACCGGACACGTGCGACGCCATCTCTTTGCGTTAGGCGCGGTGCTGCTCGTGCTCCTTGGCTGGAGCTATCGGCTGGATGCCTACACGCTCTTGATCGATGGGCACGGCGAGCTGGGAGCGTTCACGGCGCTGGATAAGGAGTTTCGCCAGCCGACAAACCTGTTGCTGGCCCTGATCACTGTTGCCTCCGCCGCTCTCGTGCTCTGGTCGGGCTGGATGGGGCAGGCGCGCATCGCGTTTGCAGCCGTGACGCTCGTGTTGTTAGGCGCGTTCATCATGCGCCAGATCGTCCCCCCTATCCTTCAGCGCACGAGCCTCAGCTCCGACGCGAGCGAGCGCGAGCGTCCCTACCTGGAGACTCGCGCCGCGTACACGAGACGCGGCTTCGACACGGAGCGCATCGCGCAGGATTCGGTATTTACGGCGTTCGCCCCGCTCGAGGCGACTGTACACGGCGTGTCATCATTCGACGAAGCGCCGATCGCGCGAGATGCGGAACGCCTGCGACGACGCGGGCGAGTAAGCGGCAACGTCGGATGGGACTTTACCGACGGACATCTCACGGCGATCGTCGCCGAGCAACCCGCGGGGCCAGATGCCGTCGACAATCTCGCGCCGTGGTCTCTGGCGCGAACCGACGTGACTATCGTCGACGATCGCGGCCTCCCGATTTTCTCGGATATCGTCGCGCTCGACGGCGCTACTACGACGGCGCCGGCTCTCGTGCACGATTCGATCGGCGGATACCTGACGCTCGCCGACAGTCTCGGGACAATCGCCGCGCCGGAGCTTACCAGCTTCGGCACCCGACTCGCCCACGCGTGGCATTTGCAGAATCCTCGTCTGCTGCTTGGCGATCTTCCCGATCCAAGGCCGCGGATCGTCCTGCGACGCGATGTGCGCGCGCGCGTGCACGCGTTGTACGCGGCGTTCTTCGCTGGAAATTCGATCCGGCCGATCGTGCATAACGACACGTTGTTCTGGTCGGTGCAGCTGTACTCGGCGTCCGACTATTACCCGTTGAGCGAACCCGTCGATGTGAACGGCGCCGAATTCCATTACTTCCGGCCGGCAGCCGTCGCGATCGTCAACTCGACGACTGGTCGCGTGTGGGCTATTCGCGACGACATCGGAGATCCGATCGCGAATTCGTGGGCGCGCAGATTCCCGCAGCTTTTCGTCAGTCGCAGCTCGATCGCGCCGGAGTTCCTCCGCAAGATTGGCCCACCGTTGGAAGGGAGCTTCGTTCAGGCCCGAGCATTCGCTCGCTTTGGACGACGTGGCGACGTCGCGCCGCCGTCACGACTTCCTCCTGTCACGGGCGGAGAGGACTCGTATGGCGACTACGCGGTGACGCTTGGCTACGACGTGCAACGTGGTGCGCTGTACTGGAGCACGCCGATCCTCGATGCCGCCAACTTCGTCCGCGGCGTCTTCATTACGACGGGCGGCGGATTGCACGACCCAGTTTTCATTTCCACGCCGAGGATGACAACGCGCTGGCCAGTTCTGCTCGAACGTATGCAGCGAAGCAGCGATGGAGGCGGAGCAGGCGCACTGGCGAATCGCGACTCGCGAGCCATCCGTGGTCCGGTCAGAACGATTCCTCACTCGCGAGGCGTCTCGTTCGCGCAGACGACCTACACGTCTCGCGGCGACGGAACGGTCGCGATCGCACGTGTCGTTGTGGCTGACGAAGACTCCGTGCGGTCAGGTCCGAGTGTGATGTCCGCAATCGGTATTGAACCGGCAAGCATCACGCTGCCTCCCGCAACACCTGAGGAGTTTCGCGCGCGCGTCGAGGTGCAATACCGTCGCATGCGTGACGCGCTCGCCCGCGGTGACTGGAGAGCGTTCGGCGAAGCGTACGAAGCGCTCGGCGTGCTGCTGCGCACTCCCCAGCGCTAGAAGCGACGGCTTGGAACGGCCCCCCCCGAGCTTGCTGATGGCGGCGGGGTTCCGATAGCTTGCCGCCGCCCCGCTTATGCCCCCCCCCGCTCGCATGCCAAGCCAGTCGCCGTCATTGCACTCGGCGGTAACGCGCTCGCACCAGCGGGTGAAAAGGGCACCATCTACGATCAGTTCCGCCACACGCGGGAGAGCCTCGGTCCCATCGTCGACCTCGCCCTAGACGGATGGAATGTGTGCGTGGTTCACGGCAACGGGCCGCAAGTCGGTGACGAGCTGTTGCGAAACGAGTTGGCCAGGGAGGAAGCGGCTCCGCTACCTCTCGGAGTGCTGGTCGCGGCGACGGCGGGTTGGATCGGCTACATGATTCAGCAGTCGCTGGAGAATGCCTTACGACGACAGGGAAGCTCGCGCGAAGTTGCGACTGTCATCACCCAAGCGCATGTCGCGCCTGACGATGACGCGCTGCAGAAGCCGACGAAGTTCATTGGTCACGCCATCCCTCCCGAGCGTGCGCAGGCGTTGATCGCCGAAGGCTACGCGATCAAACAAGACGGACATGGGCATTGGCGTCGCGTCGTCGCGAGCCCGCGGCCTCTGGCGATTCACGAGCTGTCGACGATCAGGCGGCTCGTTAAGGCGGGGACGCTTGTCGTCGCATGCGGCGGAGGCGGTGCCCCTGTCTACTACGACAACGACCTGCAAGGCTGGGAGGGCGTGGACGCCGTCGTCGACAAGGATCTCGCCGCCGCTGTGCTGGCGCGCGACCTTGGCGCGGAGCTGCTGCTCATCGTCACTGACGTCGACGGGATCTATCTCGATTGGGGGAAGCCGTCGCAGCGGCTGATCCGGCACATGACGCCTGACGAGGCGGAGGCGCACGACCGCGTTGGGCAGTTCGGAGAAGGAAGCATGGCGCCCAAGGTGCGCGCCGCGCTCGATTTCGTTAGGCGCACTGGTGGGCGTGCGGTTATCACGGAGCTGAGCCGCGGCCGCGACGCCGTCAAAGGCGAAGCGGGTACGACAATCACATCGGAGACTGCGTGAACATTCACGAATATCAGGCGAAGGAGATTCTGCGCGGACTCGGCGTACCGATTCCGCCTGGTTTGGTGGCCGAGACGCCCGAGGAGGCGGCAGATATCGCGAAACGCATCGGGAAGCCCGTGGTCGTCAAGGCGCAGGTGCACGCCGGCGGTCGCGGTAAGGCCGGCGGCGTCAAGCTGGCTAAGACGCCAGCCGAGGCGAAGGAAAAGGCAGCGGCGATTCTCGGAATGCAGATCAAGGGCCTAACGGTGACGAAAGTTCTCGTTACCGAAGCGGCTGACATCGCGAGCGAGGCTTACATCGGCATCATTCTGGATCGCGCGAGCAAGAAGCCCGTGTTCATGGTGAGTGCGGCGGGAGGCATCGACATCGAAGAAGTCGCCGCGAGCACCCCGGAAAAGATTCTGAGGATGCCTGTCGACACGCGCTTTGGCTTGATGCCGTTCCAGGCGATGCAGCTGGGATTTTCTCTGTACGACGATATGGCGAAGGCACGCGCTGCCGGCCGTATCATGCAGCAGCTATACATCGCGTTCATCCAAAGTGGATGTTCGCTCGCCGAGATCAATCCGCTCGTCGTCACACCTAACGGTGACGTGATCGCGCTGGACGCGAAGATGGTGATCGACGACAACGAGCTGGACCGGCGTCCGGCGCTGGCTGGCCTGCGCGACGAGAGCGCCGAAGATCCCAGCGAAGTGGAAGCGCGCCGGGCAAATCTCACGTTCATCAAGCTGGAAGGGAACGTCGGCTGTTGCGTGAACGGCGCAGGGTTGGCGATGGCGACGATGGACCTGGTGAAATACTACGGCGGCGCGCCGGCCAACTTCCTCGACATCGGCGGATCGTCGAATCCGGAGAAGGTGATCGCGGCGCTCAAGATCATCACCGCCGATCCTAACGTGAAGGCGATTCTGTTCAACATCTTCGGCGGCATCACGCGCACGGACGATGTGGCGAACGGCATCGTGACGGCCACGAAAGCGAACCCGCTCACGGTGCCGATTGTCATCCGCCTAACGGGGACGAACGAAGAGATCGCCGTCCAGATCCTCAAAGACAACGGCTACTCGGCATCCAGCGACATGGACGAAGCCGTGCAACAGGCCGTGGCCCTCGCGACCGAGCAAACCGGAAAGGGCGGGAGGGCCGCGTGAGCATCTTCGCCGACCGAGACACCACGCTGCTCGTGCAGGGCATCACGGGCCGCGACGGCTCGTTCCACACGAAGCAGATGATCGAGTATGGAACCAAGGTCGTTGCGGGTGTGACGCCGGGAAAAGGCGGCCAGAAGTTCGAAGGCACCGTCAGTGTGTTCAATACGGTGGCGCAAGCGGTTCAAGCAACCGGCGCGATGGCGTCGATTATCTACGTTCCTCCCATGTTCGCCGCCGACGCGATCATGGAAGCCGCAGAGGCCGGCGTTAGGCTGATCGTCGCGATCACCGAAGGAGTGGCAGTGCTGGATATGACGAAAGTCTATCCCTTTGTGATGGAACGCGGCGCGCGGCTGATCGGCCCGAACTGTCCCGGTCTCATCACTCCTGGCGAGACGAAGATTGGAATTATTCCGGGTCGCATTTGCACGCCCGGCCCAGTTGGCGTCGTGAGCCGCTCG
>CBQVAZ010000224.1:0-6038 GCA_967720205.1 uncultured Gemmatimonadaceae bacterium
GTAGGCGGGGACGTCGACATGGCCAGACTGAAGCGCCGAGATACTCCGACGCTGGGGCAGACGGCCACTACGCCAACAACTGACGCGAAAAAGACGGATCGACGCGAGACACGGCCTTCGCGCGCCGGAGAGGCACCGCCACCGAGTGAGGATCGCCGCCAAACCGGTACGAAGCAAAGCGGCCGGAGCGACGCGCCTGGAACGACGGCGCCAGCCCCAACTCCCTCTGCTACTCCCGATCGGCGCGAGAACGCACGGTTCATCGCCGCTCAAGCGCTTGCTTCAGCGGAGCCCGCAACTCCGGAGTTCGGCCTGCTCGTCGTCGTTACTGACGCTGGTCACCCATTGGTGCGCATCAACCTGTTGCCGCGCGGACGCGCGCCCCTAACGACGCGTCTCAAGCCAGGGACGTACACTGTGACTTTGTTGACCAGGCAAGCGTATCGTCCGAAGACAATGCGGGTGACCGTCGCTGGCGGCGATACCGCCTACGCGGAATTCGCGGCGCCTGACAACCTGTTTCCCGACGACACGCTCTTCTCGTTAGGCCTCAGGAGCACGATCAAGAGCGCCGGCATGTACACGAGCCAGAGGACGAAGGGCGCCGCGGCCGGGACATAAGCCTCACCTGGCGACAGCGAAACGAACCAAAGCAGGAAGGCCAGCAACGACGCCGAGACGAGCAGGCGGCGCTCGCGCTTGGTGCGCGCCACAAGCATGAGCGGAAGCTGGTCGGCGAAGAGCAGCAGCTGCGGCACGCACGCGAGCACGAGCAACAGTCGTCCTTCAGGAGTGCGCCACCTGATCGCAGCGGCCGCGAGTAATAAGCCTGCGCCATGGCCGCTCAAGATCGGACTCGGATGACCCGGAAGCGAGCGGATGGCGTGCAGCCATTCGAGTGGCCATCTCGGCAAGACCAGAATGCTCAACGCGCCCACGATCGCTGCGCCGACCCACGCGCGCATGCTGGGCCGCGCAAGGAGCGCAGCGAGTCCCAGGTTCGGTTTCAGCGAAGCGAGGAAGCCTAACGTGGGAGTGAGTGCCGCGACGGTGATAAGCGGCGACCATTGGCCGAAGTTGATCGCCATGACGAATGGCGCGCTGGCGAGGATCCAGAGCAGATCCAGGTCGATCCCAAGCAGCACCCACGTCAACAGACCGGCGGCCAGCGCCATCGTGATGCTGCCGGCTACCGGCAGTGGCAACGCCGCAAAAGGAATCGCCGCGATGACAGTCGTTAGGGGGTAGAGCAGCGGAGTCTCGAACGGCTCCGGCAGTCCTCCCGGGAGCGCCTGGTAAGGGTCGCGTCCCTGAAGAAGCAAGCGCGCTGCGTGCCAGGGAAAGACGTAGTCAGGCCAGAAGCCGGCGCGCTGATGCAGCCCATACGCAACGAGGCCTGCCACGATTCCAATGACGCAGGAAATGGCAAGCCGCTTGTGAAGTGAGACCTTGCTGCCGCCCTGATCGGAGCTCGTCAGCATTCAGCGAGTCGAGGTTCTTTCCATTGTGGTCTAGCTCTGCCGCACAAGTTTGATCGGGACGTCGTAATACTCTGCGTTGATTCGTTGCGCCATAGCTGAGTCCATTGCCGAGCGACCGAAATACATCGCGCGTTCCAGTGAGACGCGTGTGCGGATCGCGAAGTCCAGCAGCAGACCAGCCAACGGTTTGCGGCACCAGCAAATCTGGGGACCAGCGTCGTGCGGACAATAGGCCAGAGTGATTTCGACGCCTAACAACTCGCGTGTGCGACTGAAGCACTCCGCCACGGAGTCGTGGGTGACCTCGCCGCGTGCGATCTGCGGCCGCCAGGCGGAAGCAAAGAGCCGCCGGCCATCTGTCGAGAGCCTGAGCAATGTCTCGCGAACGCCTTCGACTAATTGAACGTCTTCGGGGCGCAGGGCAGGGCCCTCGCCGTCCTTGTGTTTTACGAGTACGTCGTCGTACTCCATGAACACGGCCCGATTCCCGGAGGTCTGATTCGTCCGCCGCACGAACTCACGGCACTCAACCGATTCGAAGCCCTCATCAGCGTCCGGCTGCTCCATCGTGCGCTCATAGCGGAACTGAGCATCTGGGCCAAAGAACCGCGGGTCCTCCTTGCTCAGCTCGCGGATCTCTTCGGGCATCGGCAGCCGGCCATGCAGCTGGATCATCCGCGTGATAGCATTGATTTGCGAGTCGGCGAGGCTCGTCGTTAGGTGAATGCAGCGCACAGACACACCATGATTCCATGCGCACTCGATCACCTCGTTCCGCGACTTCCGCGACGGGTACGTGTTGTCGAGGACCCAGCGTTTTCGCCCCTCCGACAGACCTTGATAAAGTACTTCAACAAGGCCCGATAACGTCCCGCCGCGCTGATCACGGTTGAGCCGCTCGTAACCGCTGTCCATGAACTCCTTCGCGAGGCCGCTCTTCCCAGCCGCGGGCATCCCCATAACCAGCACGACTTCGCCATCAACTCGGGCCTTCGGACGACGGTCCGATCGCGGCACACGCAGTAGGCGACCGGAGTACGCGGCGTCCAATACTCGACGATCGTCATCGGTCAGCCTAACAGCCAGCGCTCGGTTGATCGACATCGCTGTCTCGACCCGCGTCGGCCCGGGAATCGGCACCGTAGCGAGATCCATCAGCCACGCGAGCGCGACCTCCTGCGCAGTCACCCCGTGCCGTTCGGCGACTTCCTTCAACACGTCATCACGAGACAGGCGAGCCACCTTGTCGACGCCGCCTAACGGGCGATATGCGATCAGCCGAATCCCTTGATCTCGACAGTACTCGGCGACGCCGTTGCGCAGACTGTCGTCATCCAGCACCGACAAACTCACTTGTACCGAATCGATTTCGACGGTCTCGCGCGCAGCCTTGATCTGACCCACTGTCACGTTGCACAACCCAACGCGCTTGACCTTCCCATCTGCCTTGAGCGACGCCAACGCTCGTACGCTCGTCTCCAACGGCGTCTTGGGATCCACGGCGTGCAATTGATACAGATCGATCGCGTCCACACCTAACGCGCCGAGGCTCGCCTCACACGCGGCTCGCAGCGACTTGGCTTTGGCATCAGAAACCCAGGCGCCCTTCGGCCGCTTGATGCCGCCCTTGGTCGCGACTTCAACGGTCGCTCGCTCGCCAGACCAACTCGCCAGTGCGCGCGCGATCAGCCGCTCGTTGTGCCCGGCCTCGCTCTCGTTCCAGCAATAGGCGTCCGACGTATCGAGCAGCCTCACGCCGGCGTCGAGGGCCGCGTGAATCACCACGATCGACTTGGCGTCGTCGCGGTTGGCAGCCGTCGACAGCCGCATGCAACCCAGCCCGATCATAGGCTCGCCATCGTTTCAACAAAATCGACAGCCGAACAAACCCTGCGCTCCTGTTGGTGGTCTAAAGGAGCACCATGCCGCCGAATCAACGCTCCGAAATCCTCCAGGGAACGCTCGAGCTCCTCGTCCTCAAGATCCTCACGCTCGAATCGATGCACGGGTGGGGAATCTCGTTCCGTCTCCGGCAAATATCCAACGATGTCTTCGACGTGAACCAGGGATCGCTCTATCCTGCGCTGCAACGCATGCTGCGCCGAGGATGGGTGAAGTCCGAGTGGCACGCCAGCGACAACAACCGCCGCGCGCGCTATTACGCGATCACGCGAGAAGGCAGCAAGCAGCTCGCCACCGAGCGCGAAGAGTGGGAGCGCTCATCGGGCGCCGTGAACCGCGTGCTGCGCTTCGCGCCGCAAGGAGCCTGACGATGGCGTGGTATCACGAGATCGGCGCGACGCTTCGTGCACTGCTCAGGCGCGATCAGCAGGAACGCGAGATGGCCGAGGAGCTTCGCACACATATCGAGATGGAGCGGCAGTACAACATGCGACAGGGACTTTCGCCTGACGAGTCAGCCGCGCGCGCGAAGCGAGCGTTCGGCGGCGTGGAGCGATACAAAGACGACGTGCGCGACGAGCGCGGCTCGCGCTGGTTCGACGAGCTGCGGCAGGACATACGCTTCGGCTGGGCGTCCTTGCGTCGGCGGAAAGGCTTCACGGGAGTGGTCGTGCTGACGCTCGCGTTAGGTATCGGCGCCACAACCACGCTCTTCGGCGTCGTGAAAGCCGTTCTTCTCAAGCCGCTTCCGTATGGCAGTCCAGAGGGAATCGCCGTCGTGTGGAGCTCCTGGAAAGGCTTCCCGCAAACGTGGCTCTCCTATGACGAGTTCGAAGCATGGAACAGCGACATCAAGTCCTTCAACGGCGTTGGTCTCTTCACGGACAACTCCGTCACGCTGAGCGACGGCGACGCGTCAGAGCGTGTCCGCTCGGGCGACGTTATGGCGAGTGTTTTTCAGATCCTCGGTGTGTCGCCCATCCTGGGACGCTACTTTACGCCGGAGGAAGACCGACCGAACGGCCCCAAGGTCATCGCGTTAGGCTACGACCTCTGGCAACGGCGTTATGCGGGCGACCGGTCCATCATAGGCCGCGCGATCCAGGTGAACGGCTCGGCTTCGACGGTCGTGGCGGTGATGCCGCAAGGATTCAGGCTACCCCTGGACTTCGGTAGTGACGGAAAGACGGAGGCTTGGGTGCCCCTGGCGACAGATGCCGCCAGTGAAGGGGCGATACCAGGGCCTGCATTCGACAAGAGTGGGGGAAGCCATAACTGGTACGGCGTCGCAAGGCTCGCCCCGGGAGCGACAGTCGAAGGCGCGAACCGCGAGCTGGCCACATACGTCGCGCAACTTGTAAAGGACGGCGTATATCCACCGGATCTGCACTTCCGTGCATTCACGATTGGCGTGAATGACCAGGTGACGGGTGGTATCCGACGCGCGCTGCTGATTCTCTTCGGTGCCGTCGGGTTCGTGCTACTCATCGCGTGCGCAAATGTCGCGGGACTATTGCTCGTTCGCGGCGAAGCGCGGCGCCGTGAGCTCGCCGTACGCGTCGCGCTGGGCGCCGGCACAAGGCGCCTAACACGCCTTCTCATCGCCGAAAGCGGCGTTCTTGCGGCGCTCGGCGGCGCGGCCGGCGTCGGTTTGGCAGCACTGGGGCTCTGGCTTGTTAGGCGCACAGCACCGGCCGGACTGCCGCGCCTCGCTGAGGCACACGCTGACGGGACGTTGCTCGTTTTCACACTGGGAGTCGCTTTTGTCGCGGCCTTGTTGTGCGGCGTGCTGCCGGCGTTGCAAGCAGGACGCGTCGCCCCCGCGAATGAGCTCAAGGAGGGCGGACGTTCTGCCACGGCCGGTGCAGGGAAGCTGCGCTGGAGACAGACGCTCGTGACCGTCGAAGTCGCGCTTGCGGTAATCCTCGTTGTCAGCGCCGGCCTCATGATCCGCAGCGTGGCAAACTTGTTCGCGATCGACCCCGGCTTCGATCCCAGGGGCGTCGTGACGATGCGTGTATTCACTCCTGCAGCATGGTATCAGGATTCCGCACGCGTCGTGTCGTTCTGGGACCAGCTACAACGCCGCGTCGCCACAATACGAGCGGTCAAGAACGTCGCTGCCGTCCGACTGCTGCCTTTGGCTTCGGAAATGGGCGACTGGGGCCTGGGGGTCGAGGGATACACGCCGCCACCTAACGAAGGAACGCCGGGCGATTGGCAGGTCGTTACGCCAGGCTACTTCGAGACGATGCGCCTCAGAATCGCTTCGGGACGAGCACTCGATTCGCGCGATGACTTCAACGGCTCGCTCGCAATCGTCGTCAATCACCGCTTCGTCGAGAAATACTTTGCGGGTCACGATCCCCTCGGCAAGAGAGTGCGCATCGGCGGAAGCGACAGCGGCCTAACGTACGCCGTTGTTGGTGTCGTTGATGACGTGCGCCACAACGCGCTCACTCGCGAAGTGAAGCCGCAGTTTTACGTGACGCTTGCGCATTTCGCGCGCGCGCCGGGGAACACGCTGCGCAACATGACGCTGGTTGTGCGTACAGATCAGAATCCGAGAAGCCTCATCAGTCCGCTTCGTGCAGCGATACGAGACATGGACCCGCGCCTTCCCGTGTTCGACGTGCGGACCATGGAGGAAGTGGT
>CBQVAZ010000225.1:0-6036 GCA_967720205.1 uncultured Gemmatimonadaceae bacterium
GGCGTTCGCATCGCGCTCGGAGCGTCCCCGCGATCCATCATCGGAATGCTCACGAGCCAGGGGGTCGTGCTCACGACGTTTGGAATCGGCGTTGGACTGGTCTTGTTCTTCTTCGTGGCGCGAACGCTGAGAACCTTGCTCTATGGCGTTGCGCCGACGGACCCGGTCACGCTCGCCGGCGCTTCGTTGCTACTCGTTGCGGTGGCCGCGCTCGCCAGTTGGATTCCGGCCAGGCGCACGTCGTCGCTCGATCCAGCTGACGTCATGCGCGCAGAATAGCGTTAGGTGCTAGGCACGAGTCGTAGACCAAGAGCGTCAAGAGCAAGAGCTGTTCGGATCACCCGGATGTTCGGATAGACACGGATTCGGTTCGTCACCGCCAGAGCGCTTCATGGCCTGTGGCACGCGACCTACTAAGATCGTTTTTCTTTTGAAAGATCAAAAGCAACGGTGTAACTGGCCCACCGCATGTGACCAGCTTCGCTCGTCTTCAGGCTCGCGCTCCGTACTATCCGTTCATCCGTGTCATCCGAATGGCTGTTGCTCTTTGCCAAGGAGCCAGCGCAATAAATCACGCGAATACCGTCTTGGTCGTTAGGCTTTCAAGCGAGCGGCTACCAGCTCGGCAACGTCGACGACGGGGACATAGCCCTCTGTCCCCTTCCCGGCGTCGCTGAGCATCGTCATGCAGAAGGGGCATGCGACGGCCACTGTATCCGCGCCGGTCGCGGCCAGCTCCTCTTTGCGCTCGACGTTGATGCGCTTTCCCGTCCGCTCTTCCATCCACATGCGCCCGCCGCCGGCGCCGCAGCATAACGAGCGATCCTTGCTGCGCTTGGCTTCTACGATGTCGAGCACCGGCAGCGCCTGACGGATCACGTCGCGCGGCGCGTCGTAGATGCCGTTGTAGCGGCCCAGATAGCAGGCATCGTGGTAGACAATGCGTTGCGCTGCGCCCGCCGCTCCGCTGAGCGGAATACGGCCTTCCTGCAGCAGCGCGGCGATGTACGTCGAGTGATGCACCACCTCGTAGTGCCCACCTAACGATTCGTATTCGTTCCCGATCTGATGGAAGCAGTGCGGGCAATTGGTGATGATCGCTTTCACCTTGTAGCGATCCAGTGTCTCGATGTTCTGCTTCGCGAGCATCTGATAGAGGTACTCGTTCCCCATCCGCCGCGCGGGATCGCCGTTGCAGCTCTCCTCCTGGCCAAGAATAGCGAAGCGCACGCCGGCTGCTTTGAGAATGCGCGCGACAGCGATCGTCGTCTTCTTCGCGCGCTCGTCGAACGATCCCATGCAGCCGACCCAGTACAGCACGTCGGGCGACTCGCCGCGTTCCGCCAGCTCGGCCATCGTCGGAATGTCGAGGCCAGCAGCCCAATCGGCTCGGCTCGACGGGGGAAAGGCCCACGGCGCGCCGTTCCGCTCGAGCGCTTCGAAGGCCGGCTGCACTTCCTCGGGGAAGCGCGACTCGCTCAGGACGAGATAGCGTCGCAGCTCGTTGATGACCTCGAGTTGGTCGATCGATACGGGGCACTCGTAAACGCACGCACGGCACGACGTGCAAGCCCACAGCTCGTCTTCGGTGATGAACTGATCGAGCAGGCGATGCTCACGCAGGTCCTCGTTAGGCGCCGCACCGCTCACGAGGTGCGGGGCCAGCTCCATCGTTCGTTCACGCGTATTGATGACGATCTTGCGCGGCGACAGCGGCTTCCCAGTGATGTTCGCCGGACACACCGAAGTGCAGCGCCCACACTCGGTGCACGCATAGCCGTCGAGCAGATTCTTCCACGTTAGGTGATCGACATCCGCCGCGCCGAAGTGCTCGGTTTCGGCTTCGAGGTCCATCAGCGGCATGACGCCAACGCGACCCGGCCCGCTGGTGTTGGACAGGAACGTGTTTGGAAGCGAGACGATTACGTGCAAGTGCTTGGAGTACGGCAGGTAGTTGAGAAAGACGAGAATCAACAGGGCGTGCGTCCACCAGCTCGCCGCGAGAATGGCCTCCACGACGTTAGGCGGTGTGCCCAGGGCCATGATGACGGCGGCAATGGGAGAGGAGACCGGCTGCACCGCCACCGGATGCTCGCTATTGATCACGCGGTGTGTCGCGCTCACGAGCATGAGCGTGACCATGAGCGCGGCGATCATCGCGAGAATGAGGATCGCGTCGCCGCTGTGCACCCGGTCCCCCTGCAGGCGCTTGGGCCTAACGAGAATGCGCCGATACAGCAGCGCGGCGACGGCGACCAGCACCGCTCCCGCAGTGAGCTCTTGCGAAAGCAGGAAGACCCAATGCAGCGGCGCGGGGACAAAGTTGCCGTACGAGAACCCGCGAACGACGCCCTGCACCAGGATCTCGATGGCGCCGACCTGAAGGACCAGGAACCCCCAGAAGACCAGGGCGTGCAGCGGCCCCGCAACCGGATCGCGCAGGATCTTGGTCTGGGCAAAGCCGATTGTCAGCAGATTCCAGAGCCGCCGCGGGATGTCGTTCAGCCGCGACCCGGCCGATCCTCCGGCAATGCGGAGGTACCTAACGAGACGCTGCGCGTTGTAGGAGAAAAACGCGGCGCCGAGCGCCAGGCACGCGGCGAAGATTCCCTGACTGAGCGTCATGCTAGTAAGCGTAGCTCATCGGGCAACGACCTGAAAAGCGGCAGCGCGGACCAACGCGGACAATTCGCGGACGAACGCGGAGAAAGCTGTTGTTAACAACAAAACGTCCGCGTTAGCCCTGGTCTGTGTCAGCGTTCGTCCGCGCTGTCGCTGTTAACCCTTTGCGCGTTGAGCTCGGATCGCCGCCGTCAGCGCCGGAACGACTTCGAATACGTCGCCCACGATCCCATAGTCCGCCACTTTGAAAATCGGTGCTTCGGCGTCCTTGTTGATCGCCACGATACAGCGCGACGCGCGCATCCCGGCGATGTGCTGTATAGCTCCTGAAATGCCAACGGCGACATAAAGCTCAGGACTCACCTGACGGCCCGTCTGCCCGATCTGATCGCTGTGCGGACGCCAGCCATCATCGGTTACGGCACGCGTCGCACCGACTGCAGCGTTGCCGAATGCCGCCGCCAAATCTTCGACAAGCTTGAAGTTTTCGGCTGCCTTGAGGCCGCGACCGCCTGACACGATCACTGGGGCTTCGGCGAGATCGAGCTTCCGGCTGTCGGCAGTTGTCGTCTCCTTGACGTGCACGCGCACTGCGCTCGGATCGCCAGACGGCGGAGCGGTTTCAACGCGCCCAGTGCGCGGCACCGAGGTTGCCGAGAACGCGCCGGGCCGGAGCGAAACCACGGCAGCAGTTTCTCCAGCCGTTAGGCGAAGCGTCGCCAAGACCTTCCCCGTGTACACTGGATGCGTCGCGACCAGGGCACCGCCGTCACGCCTGAGCGACGTGACATCGCTCAGGATGGCGGCTCCGAGCTTCGCCGCCACTCGTGGCGCCAGATCTTTCCCTCGAGCCGATGCGCCAACCAGCACCGCGGCGTACCCGTTGCGCGCACGCTCCGCCACCAGTGCGCTCAGCGCCTCGGGGTTGTACTGCGCCAGCGCCTCGTGCTCGCTAACGAAGACCGCATCGGCGCCGTGCTCGCCTAACGTGCCAGCGTGCGAGCCCACGCCCGGGCCGCCGCTCAAGACAACGTGCACCTCACCGCCGTAAGCGTCGGCCAACACGCGCGCGGTGCTCACGGCCTCGAGCGAGATCTTGCGCAGATCGCCAGCGCGCACCTCGGCATACGTCAGCACGTTAGGCATCACAGGACCTTGGCTTCCGTCTGTAGCAGCCGCACGAGCTCGGGCACCGCCGCTGCCCCTTCGCCGATGATGCGGCCCGCCGCCCGCTCCGGCGGAAGCGCCATCGCGTCGACAGTCACGCGCACGGTGCCTAACTGCGCGGGCTTGGTATCCATCGGCTTCTTCTTCGCCGCCATGATCCCTTTGAGGGATGGATAACGCGGCCGCGCGATCCCTTCATCGATCGTCACGACCGCTGGCAGCGGAAACGCGACCTCTTCGGCGCCGCCCTCGAGCTCGCGCCTCGCGGAACCCTTCCCGTTCGCGATTTCAAGCTTCGAGCAACCGTGTACGGTCGGAAGACCCAGCGTCTCGCCGACCATGACTCCAGTTGCGCCGGACGCCGAGTCGATCGCCATCTTCCCGAACATGATCAGGTCGTAGCCGCCGTCTTTGAGCTCGGCCGCGAGCGCCGTTGCGATCGCCGCAGAGTCAAAAGGCACTTGATCGCTCTTGAGATGCACGGCGCGCGTCGCTCCCATCGACAGCGCCTTGCGCAACACTTCTTGTGCCGCATCCGGTCCAAGCGAAATGACCACGACCTCGCCGGTTCCGAGCTTCTCGACCATTTGGAGCGCCGCCTCGACAGCGTATCCATCGAAGTCGCTCATATCCCACTTTAGTCCCGTCTCGTCGACAGCCTTCCCCGATGCCGCGATGCGGAACTTCACGTCCATTTCCGGCACGCGCTTGATGCAGACAGCGATCTTCACTCGAGCGATTCCGCCTTGTGAAAAAGTTCACATCAAAGTAGCCGCGCAGACGTTGCGCTGCCACGCGAACGAGCGATCTTGCGCCCGCTTTTCATGACTACGCTCTCGTGGTAACACGCCACTTGCAGCCGCACGCGCTCGTAACCGGCGCAACAGCCGGCATCGGACGCGAGTTCGCGCTGCAACTCGCCGCGCTCGGTTACGACCTCACACTTGTCGCGCGGGACAGAGCGCGACTCATGGAGCTTGCAAACGAGCTGGAGGCGTCGCGTGGAGTCGCTGTGACCGTCTTGCCAGCCGACCTATCCATCGATGGCGACACGTCGCGCGTGGTGGAGCACATCGCGGCGCATCAGGTCGATGTGCTCGTGAACAACGCTGGGTTCGGCCACGCTGGCCGCGTCGGCGTGATGTCGCACGACATGCAGGACGCGATGGTCCGGCTGCACGTGCTGGCTGTGCACCGCCTCACGCAAGCTGCGCTGCCAGGCATGCTCGAGCGGAAGGCCGGCAGCGTGATCATCGTGTCGTCCGTCGCGTCGTACCTAACGAGTCCTGGTAACGTGAACTACTGCGCGACCAAGGCGTACGATCGCACCTTCGCCGAGGGGCTGGCGTTGGAGACGGCGCGTCATGGGATCTACGTGCAGGCGCTCTGCCCCGGCTTCACGCACACGGAGCTGCACGCACGCGCGAAGGTAGACAAGGGACGCATGCCGGCATGGCTCTGGATGACGGCCGACCGGGTCGTCGCTCAGTCATTGAGCGCGATGCGAGCGAAGCGTCCGACCGTCGTGATTCCGGGTCGTCGCTACCTTGGGATCGTGCTGGTGGCGCGCTACGCGCCCAAGTGGCTCATCCGACTCATCACCGGACGCTACCGGCGAGATCGTTAGGCGTTACGGGACGATCTCCACGCCGCCTTGCATGATCCCGTAGCTGTGGTGCTTGGGGCCCGAGGCGTATTCGCGCGACCGCGTGACGGCGCGCCAGCCCAGTGAAACTCGACCGAGGCGCACGCCAAACCCGATCGTGTGTTCTCCGACGAGCGGCTTGCGTTCGACCGCGCGATCTGGATGCAGCGTATTGCCGTCGAGCGAAAAATTGTGCGCCACGAATTCCGTTCGCGCTCCGCCCACGATGAAGACCTCGAACGGCGAGCGTGCGTCCCAGGACGGCACATGCCACGGATGCGACATCGCGACGCCTAGACGCGCCTGCAGTCCGGCTTCGGCGTTCGTGAGGATGTTTCCGGCCGCAGCGCCGGCATATGGTTGCAGCTCGAAGCCGGGGCCTCGCGTCGATGCCGCGCGTGCGAGCCAGGAGCGTCGATAGCGCAGCAGCACTCCAGGCTCGAAGCCAATCTGCGTGTCCCAGCCGTGCGCTTCATGGGTGTAGCGCTCGTTGATGGCGTGCGCGATCCCTTGCGCGAGCTTGCCTAACGCGGGTTCTCCGGTTACACCGCCGGCAAGCTCCACCTCGTCCAGCGATCGCGGCCGCGCGAATCGCGCTGTGG
>CBQVAZ010000226.1:0-6036 GCA_967720205.1 uncultured Gemmatimonadaceae bacterium
GTGACGATGCACCCTGCCGCGTGATCACCCCAATCTTGCCGTCGCTCGTCGTCGACACATCGTTGACGAGTCGAGCATCCACCATGAGCGAATCGGTGAGCTTTGGGGTGGCCGGGTCTGTGATGTCGAAGGCATAGACTCTATCGGCAGCCGTCGTGACGTATAGAACATCGCCGATAGCCCACAGTTCGGCCGCTTGAAGACTGCTGAAGATGACTGAGCTCACCTGCTGGAACGTCCACTCGTGCGTGCGCTGCCTAACGGCAATCGGCGCCGCGCCCGAGATGGTGCCGACCGTCGCGGTCACTGTGTAAACACCTGCCTGTTCGGCGACGAACGCGCCGTCCGAGTATATCTCGGCGCCGCCGTTTGTGACGCTCCATCTGACGGCCGGGCTCTCCACCGCTCGTCCCTGTGCGTCCCAAGCGCGAACTGAGAAGCGCGACACGTCGCCGGTCGCAGCGTTTGCCGGCCCACTCACTTGGAGGCGAGCCACTCGCGTTGTTGAGACTCGAACCCGAGTCTCACCCTTTGCGCTACCCGAGCTGGCTCTGATCACCACCTCGCCCGCAGCCTTCCCCATCACGGTTCCGGATGCGTCCACCGTTGCGACGCTGGGGTCGGCGCTCTCATAGCTGATCAGACGATCGCGGAGCGGCTCACCGTCCTCCGTGACAGCGACGCCGCGGACGAGCGTGAAGCCACCCACCACGACGTCCCGTGGTTCCGCTGAAACTTCCACTTTCACCGGCGGCTTGGGCAGGATCGTTAGGTCGGCGGCGGCTGTGTTCGTACCGGCGCGCACCATTACGCGGGCGCTACCCTGACGATGGGTGCGGACGATGCCCTGTTGGTCGACCGATGCGATCTCGAAAGGTCCGAGAAACCAGCGGACGGCGCCTGGATCGACGGTGGCGCCGGAGGCGTCCTTCGCCTCGACCTTGAACTGTACCTGCTCACCAGCGACGGCCGTCGCGCGCGCCGGCACGACCGTTATTGAGGCGATTTGTGCGGCCGCGAGCGAGGGAGCCATCGCGAGCATGGAGACGAAACGACGCCACATCTTGACCTCCTTGAGCGCCATCGAGCGGATGGTTCATCGTATAGGTTCGGCGTCGGTCGGCCGCAAGGAGGGTCAGTAAAGGAGACGACCACGGAAGCGGGCCTGCCAATTGATCGCGTAGTCTGGTTTCGCCGCCTAACGAGCGCCCGTGCGCGGACTTTGCGGCCCAGTCTCACGCCGTGCGAAACACGCGGGCGCTGACGATAGCTTGACTGGTGCTCCGGCGTTCCGGTATACAATTTGGCATCCGATAAAGGAAGCGACCGTCCGAAAGTTCTACGCATGGCACTCAGAACTGCTCCCGCTGCCGACGTCGAACGGGCCCACAGCCCGCTCAAGCTTCGCGTGCTCCAACTCCCGAGGTATGCCATGATCTCTGTTCCGGTCCTCAAGAGACGCCTAACGCCTACCCGCTTGTGGTTCGGCGTCTGTCTGGCCATCGCCGGATCGCAATGGCCTTCGCTGGCACAGGCGCAAGGCGGCGCCGTCGCCGGACGCGTCGTTGACGCGCAGTCGCTGCGACCGCTCGACGGTGTGCAAATCACCATCGAGGGCACCACGGTGGGCACGCTGACCGATGCGAACGGTACGTTCCGGCTCGCGAACGTGAGCGGCACACAGGTCACGCTGCAGCTCAGGCGGATCGGCTATCGACCAGGCACGGAGCAAGTGACCGTGGGTCGAACCGATCTCCGCCTAACGCTGACCGAAGTGCCGGCAGTGCTCAACCAGATTGTCGTGACTGGCACCGCCGAGCCGGTTGAAAAACGCGCGCTGGGAACGACGGTCGCTAAGGTCGACGCGTCGCGGGTCCAGGAAGTCGCTCCAGCTCCGAACATGTCCAGCCTGATCAATGGGCGAGCTCCAGGCGTCGTACTGATCGCGGGAAGCGGCGCGGTCGGCGGCGGTCCACGCATCCGCATACGCGGTGGCAACAGTTTTTCCCTCAGCGACCAGCCGCTCGTTTATGTCGACGGCATTCGTGTGGCGAGCGACGTGTCCACTGGCCCCACCACGCAGTTTTTCAGTTCCGCCATCATCTCGCGTCTCAACGATATCGATCCCGACGACATCGAAAGCGTCGAAATCGTCAAGGGACCAGCGGCTGCCACGCTCTATGGCACCGAAGCCTCGAACGGTGTCGTGCAGATAATCACTAAGCGCGGAAAGGTCGGGCGGCCCACGTTCACAGCCATTGTCCGACAAGGAATGAATTGGTTCAACGATGCACAGGAGCGAATCGGTAACACGTACAACCGCGATCCCCAGGGCGCGATCCGACGATGGAATCCCGTGGAGTTTTACAAGACGGGGACGGGCAATGATTTGTTCAAGAATGGTCTGATCGGGAATTACAACCTTGGCTTGAACGGTGGCACGGAGCAGGTGCGCTACAACCTCAACGCCGGCTACGACAACGAGCAGGGAATTGAACCGACCAACAAGCTCTGGCGCGCTAACGGCAACGCGAACATCAGCATCGCGGCGCGGCCGAACTTCGACATCAACGCGACTGTCAGCACCACTCAGCAGCAAATCAATCTGCCGCTCGAAGCTGGGGGCGGAATGTGGTTCAGCGCATTCTTTGGCCAATACCCGCGCACGGCAGCCGAGGAATTGCGATTCGGTTTCTTTTCCGCGCCTCCGGATGCGTTCTGGGGTGCGTTCAAGGACTGGCAGCGCGTCAGTCGAACGACGACCAGCCTGCAGTTGAATCATCGGCTCGGTCAGTGGTTCAACCACAGACTGATTGTCGGAAGCGACCTAACCGAGGAAGACAACCTCAGTCTGACGCAGCGCATGGGACCGTACTTCCGGCAGTTTTTCGGTAGTCCCACGCAGCAAGCAGGTGGAAAACTGACACGGCGCCGCGAGCTTAACGTAACGAGCCTCGACTACGGTGCGACCGTCATCGCGAAGCCGGTCACGAACATCGGTTCGCGCACGTCGTTCGGCGCGCAGTACTTCCGTCGCAACAGTTATCTCGTGGCCGCCCGCGGCGAGGGATTCGCGACGACTGGCCTAACGCAGGTCGACGCTAACGCGACGACGTTCGGCGGTGAAGCAACGCTGGAGAATTCCACGCTGGGCTTCTACGGGCAAGAACAAGTCGACTACCAGGATCGGCTATTTCTCACAGTCGCGCTGCGCGTGGACGACAACAGCGCGTTCGGCGACAACTTCTCCTGGATTCAGTATCCGAAGGTCGCACTCGCGTATTCGATCAGCGAGGAGCCATGGTGGAAGTGGTCGTTCATCGAAGCGCTGAAGCTGCGCGCGGCTTATGGCGAAACGGGGCAGCAACCGATCGTCAACTCGGCGCTGCGCACGTTTAGCTCGACCACAACCGGTGATGGTGGGTCTGGAGTAACGCCCAATACAGTCGGCAACCCAGACCTCAAGGCGGAGCGCGGGAAGGAGATCGAGCTCGGGTTTGAAACGTCGGTGCTGAAAGATCGCGTGAGCTTCGAGTTCACCTATTACACGCGGACCATCCAAGACGCCATCGTTTCGTCGAATGTCGCGCCGTCGAGCGGTTTCCCCAGCACGCGGTTCGTAAACATCGGTGAGATCAAAGGGAACGGGATCGAGCTCGCGGCGCGCGCGAACGTGTGGAATCGCAGGAATCTCAACATCGACCTGAACCTCAACTACTCGCATAACGACAACGAGGTCACGAAGTTGCCGGCCGGCGTGCAGTTCCTGGGCACCGGAAACATCCGCCATCAGATCGGCTACCCGGTCGGTGGCTACTGGGAGCCGCGGATCGTCAGTGCCGAGTTCACGGCCGACGGAAGGACGACGAACGAGATGTGCGACGATGGCAAGGGAGGAGTGACGCCATGCCTGAACGCGGCAAAGACGGCGTTCATTGCGCCCCGCGTGTTCATCGGCCGCAGCGACGCGCCTAACGAGGGATCGTTCGGCGGCACAGCCACGCTCTACCAGCGTCTACGTCTCTACGGTCTTCTCGACTTCAAGAATGGGCACAAGCAGTTCGACAACAACCATCGCGCGCGGTGCCAGGTCTTTCTTGTGTGCCTGGCGAACCTGGAGCCAAGGAATTATCCCGCGACGCTGATCGCGCAGTACAACACCAACAACCTCCTCAGAAACTTCGGCTATGCCGACCCGGGATACACGAAACTGCGTGAAGTCTCAGCAAGCTACTCGCTGCCGGATCGGCTGGCGCGAAGCGCCGGCTTCGCGACTGCGACGGTTACGGTCTCCGGCAGAAACCTCCACACCTGGACCAAGTGGAGCGGGATCGATCCTGAATCGTTCTTCACGACGGAGCAGTACGCGCGCACGGAGCAAGCGCAGGTGCCGCCGCTGCGGACGTTCCTCCTGTCGTTCAACGTCACCTTCTGAGGCGATCATGCGACCTTTCATTCATAGTTCGACGCGCCTCGTTGCCACGTTAGGCACGGCGCTGCTGAGCATCGGCGCGTGGTCGGCGTGCAGTAACCTCCTCGATGTGGAGGCGCCGCAGCTCATTGAAGAAGAAGTCTTGCAACAACCGTCGAATGCACCGGTGATCGTAGCCGGTGCCGTTGCGGATTTCGAGTGCGCCTTTGCCACGTATATCACCACGATGGGGATCGTCGCAGACGAGTTCCTTGACGCGCAGGCGAACGCAGCGACGTGGGATCTCGACCGGCGCACCAACAATCCAGCGACGGGACTGTACGTCGGTGGGACGTGCGGCGGCCTTGGGATATACGTACCCGTTTCCGTGGCGCGGTACGCGGCTGACAACACGCTGCGGCTCCTCAAAGGGTGGAGTGATGCCGACGTGCCTAACCGCACGGCGTCGATCGCGCGGATGGCGGCGTATTCAGGCTATGGCCACATTCTGCTCGGGGAAGGGTTTTGCTCGGCTGCTGTAGACCTCGGCCCGGAAATGACACCGGCGCAACTCTTCGCCGCCGCCGAGGCGAAATTCACAGAGGCGATCGCCGCGGCGCAGAGTGCGAATAACGATTCGCTCAGGTTTCTCGCGCTGGTCGGTCGAGCTCGGGCACGTCTGAACCAGGGGAAGCGCGCGGAAGCGGCGGCCGACGCCGCGTTGGTGCCTAACAATTTCCAGTTCCTGGCGCGCTATACGTCGGCGTCCAGTCGATCGGAGAACCGTGTAGTCCGAACGAACAACAACAACGGCAGCCATACCGTGGACTCGTCCTTCCGCAACCTGCGCTACGACGGCGTCGTGGATCCGAGAGTCCCCGTGGTCGATGCAGGCCGAGGCGGGTCGTTTCCGGTCGTTAGGCTGTGGGTGCAGAACAAGTACTCGTCGCTCAATGCCGCGATTCCCATCGCCACATTCCGCGAGGCGCGCTTGATCGAAGCCGAGGTGGCCGGCGGCCAGACGGCCGTCACCCTGATCAACGCGCTGCATACGCGCGCCGGGATACCGCCACTTACGGCGGCCGACGCGGCCGACATTCCCACAACGATTCAGGAAGAGCGTCGGCGCGAACTCTTCCTGGAGTCGCACCGTCTGTACGACACCATTCGCTTCGGCCAGCCGCTGCGACCAGCAACTGGTGCGGCCTTTCCGAACGGTGGCGGTACGTACGGCAATCAAAAATGCTTGCCGCTGCCTGACGTAGAGCGAATGAACAATCCGAACATTGGATGAGCGCAACGTCAAACTCGGTAGGCCTATCCATGTCTCGCCTCAGTCGTGCGCTCGTCCTCGCCGCCGTCCTGACGGTGTCGAAGCTCGATGCACAGTCGGTCCCCGCCGACACTGCGCTCGCACTGCCGATCAAGCCGGTCCGCACGCTTTCCTTCACGACCGACGAAGGGACGTGGATATCGCTGGACGTGGCGCCAGACGGGCAGCGAATCGTCTTCGACCTGCTCGGCGACCTCTACACGATTCCGATCGCTGGTGGAAAAGCGTCTCGCCTAACGAGCGGGATGCAGTGGGACTGCATGCCGCGCTGGTCGCCGGACGGCCGCACGGT
>CBQVAZ010000227.1:0-6026 GCA_967720205.1 uncultured Gemmatimonadaceae bacterium
GAGGAAGGTGACCTCCCCACCATAAATAATCACGCGCTGTGTCAGCGACGTGAGCCCCGCTCCGGTAATCCGCATGACGCGAACGTCATAGCAGCCAACTGCAAGCTCGATCGGTTGTAGCCCGTCGCTATGTTGCCACGGCGTTATGTGCTGTGAGTTGTCGGGGATTCCCCCGTCGCAACTGGACACCATGATGTCCGCGATCGACGGATCGTTAGGGAAGGCGAGGAAGCCTGTCGCTAACGGAGCCGGGCCAACCGACGGGGACTGAGTCCCTACGAGATTGTCGTCCGAACACGCGCTCGCGGTGATTATCAGCGCGGCCAGAAGCATGCTGAAGCGGGGAGCGATGAAGCGGGTCATAAGAGCCTCCGATTGTCGGCGGCGTCGGCGCAGAGCGCGCCGGCATCCGGGAGCCACGATGCTCGACCTCGATCATCCCCGCGTCAGCACTCGCTCACCGTGCGCTCAACCGTGTCGCGACGCATACGGCTAACCCGTTGTCATATCGCGCGTTGCTACCCCTTCCCAGAGTGACTATATTGCCACGCTCCCCAAGCACCTTCGCTGAGACTCAAATGAAAGAAGGCATACACCCCGACTACTACGCCGCGACCGTCAAGTGCGCCTGTGGCGCCACTTGGGTCACGCGCTCGACCGTATCCGAGCTGCACCTCGACATCTGCTCCAACTGCCACCCGTTCTACACGGGTAAGCAGAAGCTTATCGACACAGCCGGCCGAGTTGAACGCTTCCGCCAGAAGTACGCAAGCGGGAAGAGCTCCTCCTGAGTATTCGTGATCGACTCGCCGAAGCGACTGAACGCGCCGCGGCCGTCGAGCGGGAATTAAGCGACCCAGCGACGGTCCGCGACGCTAAGCGCATGGCGTCGCTCGGTCGCGAGCACCAGAAACTCCAAAACACCGTGCAACTCGCCGAGCGCCTGCGCAAGGCGGACGGCGAGTTGTCGCAGGCGCGCGAGCTAACGACCGTAGACGATCCAGAGCTCGCGACCGAGGCGCGTCACGAAGTAGATCGCCTAACGACGACAATCTCGCAATTGGAGGAGCAGGCCAAGCCGCTCCTCATTCCGCACGACCCGCTCAACGACCGTCCGTGCATCGTTGAAATCCGCGCCGGCACCGGCGGCGACGAAGCCGCGCTCTTCGCGGCCGACCTGCACCGCATGTACACGCGCTATATCGAGCGCCGCGGGTGGAAGATCGAAACGCTTTCACTCTCGGATGGCACGTTAGGCGGCCTCAAAGACGTCTCCTTCAAAGTGAAGGGCGACGGCGCGTACGGAACGATGCGCTGGGAGTCCGGCGTGCACCGCGTGCAACGCGTGCCGCTCACCGAGGCCCAGGGACGGATCCATACGTCGGCGGCCACCGTGGCCGTGCTCCCTGAAGCCGAGGAGATCGATCTCGTCATCGACGACAAGGAGCTGCGCATCGATGTGTTCCGTGCATCCGGACCTGGCGGTCAAGGCGTCAACACGACGGACTCCGCCGTGCGCATCACCCATCTCCCGACTGGAGTAGTAGTCTCCCAGCAGGATCAGCGCTCGCAGATTCAGAACAAGGCCAAGGCCATGGAGGTGCTGCGCGCGAAGCTGCTGGACCTGAAGATTGCGGAGCAAGAGGCCGAGCGAACGCGCATCAGACGCTCGCAGGTCTCCACCGGCGATCGATCCGCAAAGATTCGGACGTACAATTTCCCGCAGAGTCGTGTGACAGATCACCGCATCGGCCTCACGTTGCACGATCTTGCAAGGATCATGGATGGCGACATCGGCAAGCTGATCGACGGCTTACAGATGGCGAACATGGAAGAGCTGCTGAGCGGTGACGGCGAGGTCGAGGTCAAAGGTCAGAGGTCAGAGGTCAAAGGGGGCTCACGATGAGTGTTCTGACGCTTCCCCTGACGGTACGCGCCCTTCGCGCCGAGATCAGCGCACGCTTCGTGGAAGCCGGTGTAGCATCGCCTAACGCGGAAGCCAGGGATCTCATCGCGGCCGTCGTGGATCAACCACGTTTCTGGCCGGTCGAGCACGGCGACGATCAACTGAGCGAGGATGTCGTCGCGGCCATTCGAGCGGCTACGGAGCGGCGCGCGCGCGGAATGCCGTTCGCCTACGCCGTGGGGAAGGCTGCCTTCCGTTACCTAACGCTCGTGGTGGATCAGCGTGTGCTGATTCCGCGTCAGGAGACGGAGTACCTGGTGGACCTCGTACTCGATTCCACGGGGCGACGCGGGGTTGTGGCTGACATCTGTACAGGATCGGGGTGCATTGCCCTGGCACTGGCCACCGAAGGCCAGTACGAGCGCGTGATCGCAACGGAAGTCTCCCAAGAGTCACAAGCGGTATCACAGATGAACGCGGACCGCCTCGCCCAGCCTCACGCCCCGGCCGATGTACGCGGAGGAGATCTTTTGGCTCCCCTCACCCCACACGATGGCGTGACCGCCATCGTTTCCAACCCGCCGTACATCGCTCCCGACGAGATGGCTGACTTGCCGTCGTCGGTTCGCGATTGGGAGCCGCACCGGGCGCTCGTCTCTCCAAACGAAGGTCTGGCGCACACGTTCCGCATTGTCGACGACGCGCCGCGCGTGCTGCAAACGGGTGGCCTCCTCGCCCTGGAAGTCGACTCGCGCCGCGCACAGCGCGTGGCGGACTACGTCGGCCAGCACGGCGATTATCGGGACGTGATGCTGCACAAGGACTTCTGCGAGCGCGATCGCTACGTGCTCGCGCGCCGCCGTTAGGCACTCGCCGTCAGAATACACATCTGACCTCTGGCCTCGGACCTCTGACCTATTGTTAAATGCTCGACCAGAAAGCCAAAGAACTCGGCCGTTTGATTGGCCAGAGCCCGGAGTACCAAGCCGTCAAGCGGGCGAACGAATCGCTGCATAACGATCGCGATGCAGTGACTTCGCTCAACCGCATGGAGACGCTGCGGCAGGAAGCGCAGCGTATGCTCGCTCAAGGCACGGAGCCGTCCGACGAGATGGAGCAAGAGCTCGACGACCTGCTCACCAAAGTCCAGGGCCGCCCTGCGTATCAGATGGCGATTTCGGCGCAGGAGAACTTCGACAAGCTCATGATGCAGGTGAACGGCTGGATCTCCGAAGGGATGAAGAGCGGGGCCGCGAGTCCGATCATCACGTTAGGGTAGCATGAAGCGAGGGAAGCTCATCGTCTTCGACGGCGCGGAGGGGGTGGGCAAGTCGACGCACATCCGCCGAGTCGCCGATTTGCTGCTTGCCAACGGCGCGGCATGCCTAACGGTGCGCGAACCAGGTGGCACGCCGGTTGGCGACGACATCCGCGGAATCCTGCTGCACTCGGCCCACGACCTCGCCCCCGCGACGGAAGCGCTGCTCTTTATTGCCTCGCGTGCCGAGCACGTAGAGCGCGTCATCCGCCCCGCGCTCGAGAAAGGCACAGTTGTCCTGGCCGACCGCTTCTTTCTCGCAACGTACGCGTACCAAATCGTGGGTCGCGGGCTGGATGAAGAGGCTGTCATGACCGCCAACCGGCTCGCCACCGGTAATCTCGTGCCCGACCTCACGATCCTGTTCGATCTTCCGGTCGAGGAAGGGCTCCAGCGTGCGATGAGCCGCAGCGGCGCTGACCGCGTGGAGCGCAGCGATCGCGATTTCCATGTGCGAGTGCGCGACGCGTTCCGGCGGTTTGCGACAGCGAAATGGCAGCGGGAACACCCGGAGTCTGGACGCATAGTACTGATCGACGCCACGGGCACAGAGGATGCCGTGCAACGGCGTGTGCTAACCGCGCTCGGCAAGAACCTCCCGCAAACGTTCCGCGAGCTCGCGGCGTCCCATTCCTAACGTGACCACCGAGTCCACCCGCTCTCGCGCTCTCGCGACGCTGACAGTCATGGCGGCGGCCCTGGCGACAGGCGGCTGGCTCTTCACGCGTGGATTGGAGGCGCCGTCGGCACCGGGACCGTCGCGCACACTCGTGGACAATGTGCTGCAGCTCGTGCACGAGCGGTACATCGACAGCGTGCCCACGGTGCAGCTGTACGAGCGAGCGGTCGCGGGTCTGTTGGAGGAGCTGGACGATCCCTATACGACGTACCTAACGAGGGAGCGCTTCGACCGCATCGAGGAGCGCGCCTCGGCGCAGTACGCCGGCGTCGGTTTGCGCGTGGATCTGCGCGACGGCTGGCCGATGGTCACCGCACCAATCCAGGGGTCACCCGGCGAGCGCTCGGGCATCAAGGCCGGCGACCGCATCGTCGAAATCGAGGGAAAGTCCACCAAAGGCTGGGGCAACGCAGAAACGACGCGTGCGCTACGCGGCGATCCGGGCTCGCAGGTGCGTGTGACGGTCGAGCGATCGGGCGTTCCGGAACCGATCAGACACAACCTAACGCGGGGCGAAATCTATCGGCGCGCCATCAGCCGCACGCTGCTGATGGCCGGCGGCGCGGGCTACATCGACGTCAACATCTTCAGTGACTCCACCGAGCACGAGCTGCGACACGCGATCGACTCGCTGATCAAGGAAGGGATGCGCACGTTGGTGCTCGATCTGCGCGGTAATCCGGGTGGCGTTCTCGCCCAGGGCGTCGCGGTGTCGGAGCTGTTCCTCGACCCACGGCAGACGATAGTGACGATGCATGGACGCACGGCCGACATGAATCGCACGTACGCCGACACCGGGCGTCAGCTGTGGTCACAGCTGCCGGTCGTCGTGCTCATCGACGGCCGCTCGGCGAGCGCGTCGGAGATCGTCGCTGGGGCGCTGCAGGATCACGACCGCGCCGTAATCATGGGTGCGCCGTCATATGGGAAGGGAAGCGCGCAGTCGCTCTTCCCGTTGCCCAGCGGGGCGGGCGTGCGCCTAACGACGGCGCGCTGGTTCACGCCGTCCGGGCGTTCCATCGACAGGCTGCTGAGCGCCGAGGAGGAAGCGGGCGACGCCGCAGCGCGGAAGGAGCGCCCCGCCTTCAAGACCGACAAAGGACGCGTCGTGTACGGCGGTGGCGGAATCGTACCAGACACGCAGTCTTTCGATTCCACGTTCTTCCTGCAGGAACTGGCTCTGAGCAGTGCGTTAGGCGGCGCCATCCCGCAGTTCCGCGACGCGCTGACGGCCCATGCCATCGAGCTGCGGCGCACCTCGGCTGTGCACTCTCCGGACTTCACGGTGTCGCCGCAGATGCGCGAAGACTTCTGGCGCATGCTGCAGATCCGTCGCGTGAAGCTGGATCGCGCGGTGTTCGACACGAACGCTGAATTCGTGACGCGCCTGATGACATCGGAGATTGCGCGGATCGTCTTTGGGCCTGACGTCGAAGCGAGACGATCGGCCGAGCGCGACCTCGTGGTGCGTCAGGCGGTTGGGTTCGTTGCCGGCGTGCGCTCGCGCGATGAGCTGCTGGCGCGTGTCACGCCTCGCGAATCGCCGCCGCCGGCGGGTTCACACGGCAACGGTGCGTCGGCACGCAACGAATAGGTAATCACCGCGTACGAACGCGAACAAAGAAAAAAACAAAGCACGCGGATCCCGACCTAGTAAGCGTCGGATCCGCGTGCGTTCGCGTTAGGCCTCTCTAGTGGACGATCACCGTTCCGTTCATTCCTGCGTGAATGGTGCAGTCATACGCGAACGTCCCGGCCGTGTTGAACGTCCTGGAAACGTCGGTGTTGGTGCTGCTCCCGATGTTAGCAGGTGCTCCTGCTCCGCCCGCAAAGGTGACGTTGTGCGTGAGCGACTGGAACGTCCACGTCACGGTCCCGCCGACTGAGATGTCAACCGAGGCGGGTATGAACTGAGAACCGGTTGTTGCGGTGACGCTGGCGGTGCTCGGGAACGACGTGCCAGTCACAGTCACGACGGCCTCTGCGAACTTCGTCGCATCCGCCTGTGCGGTCGCACGGATGTTCACAGTTCCGGCGGCGACGCCAGTAACCTTTCCCGTCGCATCCACAGTAGCCGTCGCGACGTTGCCGCTCGTCCAGTTCACCGCCTGTGACGCGTTGTT
>CBQVAZ010000228.1:0-6010 GCA_967720205.1 uncultured Gemmatimonadaceae bacterium
GAGAGACTGTCGTCCTCGCGTTCTTCTTCAAAGCTCGAACGCGTGGTTGAACGGTTCAAATGGAGGCGTACCGTGATCAGTACGCCACGCTCTTCAACAACGGCCGCAAAGTGACGGTGATCGGGATTTCAGTCGATCCCGACACAACGCTCGCGAGCTGGGCAAAGCAGTCGTCATTCCCAGTCGTATTCGGCAGCGATACCGACGGCGCCGTCGGCTCGTTGTATGGCGCGTATGACGCCGCACGGAAAACCGATAACCGATCGCTTTATGTGATTGGCCCCGATGGCATGATCGTGTACAAGCAGCAGCCGTTCCGCGTAATGGCGCAGGATGCGTACACCGAGCTAGACGCCGTCATCGACAAGCTGTCGCCGCCAGCGCCGAGCGGTTTGCCCTAACGAGTTTTGAAGCTGGACATCGAGAGCGCGTCGCAATTGCGGCGCGCTCTTTCGTTTGCGCTAACGATCAGAAAGATGCACGTGCGCTCGGCTCGTCTGCGCTGCGCGCCGATGCGATGACTCGTGCGCGTTCGCAGACGCGGTCTTCGCCTTTGCAACGAGCCGGCTCGTGAAGTCTCCGTGGTCCAAAGCTGGCGCTGCCGGTCCTGGGTCAGCAATCGCACAGCCCGTGGGACACGTTCCGACGAGATACTGCACATGCTCGAATCGCACACGCGCGAAATCGTGACTCGCGTGCGTCAAGTTGAGCAGTGAGATGAGCGTCGACACCTCGCTCGCCATGCCGCGCTCGATCACCCTGAATGCGTCGTAGACGATGCGACAGACGTCAGTCGGCGGATGCCGCGTGCCGCGTCCGATCCCCGCGTACACCACGCCGCTGTCTTCGAAAATGCGTCGCTGGAATGCGTTCGCTGCATCGACAAGCACGCGCAGCTGCCGCCCCGCGAGCAGAATCGATCCCACACGTTCCACGTATTCGCGATGCGCCACGCAAACGACGGCCAGCTCCGCACCGTCGAGTGCTGCGTCCAGATCTGTGGTGCTTTCCTCTTCGAGAATCTCCGGCGATGCGGGCGTGACATCGGCTCTTCGAACATACGGATCGTGCAGCTTCACGTTCGCTCCGGCCGTTCGTAAAGCTCGCGCCAGTGCGAGCGTCGGCGAGTTCTTCGTGTCGTCGGAGTTGGACTTGTACGCCGTGCCTAACAAGCAGATTGTGCGCTTCTCGAGGCCGCCCAGAGTCCGCTCGATGAGTGCCTTAACCAGGAGCGGCGACTCGTCGTTGATGCGCCGTGCCTCGAGAATCAGACTGTCGTCCGCCGCCGCCGTGTCCTCTCTCGCTTGCGCCCAGAGCAGTCGGCCATCGCGCGGAAGCGCGTGGCCTCCGACGCCGAGCGTCGGAATGAGAAGCGCACCGCGCGGGACGGCGGTCGGTTGGAAGCTCGCAAGGTCTCTCTGCAGCAGTTCGCCGTTCAGCCACTCGCGCAGCTTGTAAAAATCGATGTCGCGCGCGTCACAGTAGCGCGCAACTTCGGTCGCGAGTGCGATGCGCACGTCGCGATAGGCGTTCTCCAGCGTCTTCACCAATTCCGCTGTGAGCGGATTCGTGCGATGTACCGTCCCTCGTGTTACGACCTGGTTGTACAACTCGGCCATGCGCGACGTCGTCTCGGTCGTGAGACCGGCAACCAGTTTGTCCGCGGAGGCCACGCGCTCCATCAAGCGCCCCGGCATCACGCGGTGCGGGCTGTATCCCAGATGGACGTCGCGACCCTCTTCCAAGCCCGCGGCGCGAAAGACTTCCGTCACATCGCTCTGAAGCGAGGTAGGAGCGAGCGTCGCTTCGATGACGACGAGCGGAGCCACGCCATTGGTTCGTTGTGCAACCTCGCGCGAAACCGCGTACACCGCTTCGTACAGCGGATCGGCATCGGGCGCGAGATCGGACGGGACGCACACGAGAATGACGTCCGCGTCGCGAAGGACCGTGATGTCGTCAGTTGCACTGAGAAGTCCGTCCGCAACGACGGTGCGAACAATGGAATCGAGTCCCGGCTCGATGCCCCCGATTGGCGATCGACCGCCGTTGACCGCATCGGTCTGCCAGCCTAACGTGCCAGGGCCGCGCCGAACGACGACTACGTGAGCGGGATCCTCACGGCCAATTCGAATTCGCGCATAGGCCAGGAGCGCGGCGATCGGCATGCCGATGAATCCCGGGCCGACGACGGCAATCCGCTGCACGACCATTGGTGGATTCGCGACGTGAACGCCGAGCGGTCGCGCGATCGATTCTGTCATCGCGCTCCCTCGCTGCTATGGGTGAGCACAGCAACCGGCGCCGTCGAGTCGCTATTTGTCTGTGTGAAGGTCGCATCGAGCCGCGCCGCTTGTGAGTTCGCCATTCCTATGAGGTCATTGAGATTGAGCACGCCTGACGCGCACTGCGCCGCGTTCACCAGGTGAATGCGCGGGCGCGATGTCGCCAGTGGTGGTAACAGGTCGCGGCTGTAGTGGCGCGTCGGCACGGGGATGGCGTGCCGCGTCCGCGCGATATCCCAGGCGATCACATCGCGGCGGCCAAGGTGCGGATACATCGCGCCTAACGCCGCCATGAAGCGATGCCGCAGCGTCATGTCGCTGAGCGACCAGTACGAGTCATGCTGCGCGACGAATCGCGGCAGATACACCAGCGTGGCGCCGCCGAACGCCGTCGGGGTCGTTAGCGTCGTCGCTTCGACCACGGCATTGAACGGCATGCCGGTGCTGGCGATGCCGGTGCGGTACATCGCACCCAACGGTTTGCGCAGCAGCATCGAGACCGAGACGATGCCGTGGTAGACGACGCTCTCCAGCCGCGCGCGCTCCGCATCGCTCAGCTGCGGGCACAGTCGAGCGGTGAGCGGCGTGGCCGTGGTCACGACGACGTGGTCGAACGTCGCGACGCGGCCATCCTGCAACAGCACGGAGGCGGCGTGAGCGTCGTCGATCACTCGCGTGACGGGCACGCCGAGCTCGAGTTCAACACCGGTCGAAGCGACGGCCGGGCCTAACGTTTGAAGAATCGCCGCGGCCCCGCCTTCCAGATATCCATAGACGGCGCGCCGATGACCCGGACGACGCGTCCCGTACAGGCGTTGCACGAGCGTCCAGACGATCGCCGCGCTGGCATTCACGTGACTCTCACCTGCGACGGCGTTGAGCAGCGGTGCCCAGTAACACTCGTACGCTCGGCGTCCACTCCAGCTCTGCAACCAATCGGCAGAGCCGCTCGATTCGAGCGACGTAGCATCACGCAGATACCGCATGCGACGCATCGTTAGGCCAATGCGCACCTTGTCCAGCGGAGTCAACGCCGCGAAGTGCCTGTAGTCCAGCGGCGAGGATAGCGCGTGCAGTCGTCCGCCGACGTACAGTCCCGCGCGGCTCAGTCCCCAGCGCAGCCGATCGGCGATCCCGATTTCATGTACGAGATCCTGCAAGTGCGCGTCGGATTGCAACACAACGTGCGGGAAGCGGTCGTAGGCGAACGGACCGATCGCCGATGGCGCCGCGAGGCCGCCCGGTACCGGCGCCGCCTCGAACAGTGTGACGTCATGCCCGCGCTGCCTTAGCCGATACGCCAGCGTGAGCCCGATCATGCCGCCACCGACAATTCCTACGTTAGGCACGCGCTACCGCTCCTCGTCCTTTCACGGATAGGCGCCGGCCAACCTGCGGGCCCGCAGGCTTTGGCAAAACTCTGCGCCGGCTCGCGGCGGTTACTTCGAACACTCCTAGCGCCGCCCTCACGTCTCTACGTGCCTCGCACGCTTGGGACCGCTTGCACTGTTTCGCTCTGTGCAGCCGCCTTTATGGGCGCTGGCCGCCCGTCGCGCTAAGTCATGCGCTATCAATGGCTTCGCGATTTTGACAGTGCGCTGCTATCACGTTGCTGAACCGAGCCGTCACCGTGGTGGCGCTAGGCTGGCAAGTTTGTCGTCGAAGCGCCACACAAAATCTTCCGCAAGGGTGCGCGCGCTTGCGCGGCGCACAGGATGGCGGCAAGGTCACGCGCTCGGCTTGCAGTTACATCGCGACCCCCATCCCCATGCTGCGACCGCTGCTCCTCATTGCGTTAGGTGCTTCCCTCGGCCGCGCTCAAACGCCGGTCACCGTGCTGCGTGCCGCGAGGCTCATCGATACGCGCACGGGGACGACGCTCTCGCCGGGGATGGTGCGCGTCGAAGGCGAGCGCATCACGGGCGTCGGGCAGCGCGTCGAGGTCCCGCCCGGGGCGACGCTGATCGATCTCGGCGATGCGACGCTGCTCCCAGGATTAATCGATCTGCACACACACCTCACCAATCGCATGGGAGTGCACTGGGAGGATGGCCTGCTCACGACGACGCCGGCGCACGACGCCCTCTGGGGTGCTTACAACGCCCGCCTAACGCTGCTCGCCGGATTCACCACATGTCGCGACATGGGACCCACCTGGCCATACGTCGACATCGAGCTGCGCAAGGCGATCGACCAGGGCGCGGTGCCCGGCCCGCGTCTCCTCGTGGCTGGCGCGTATGTGTCGTCGACTGGCGGCGCAGGCGACGCGCGTCAGTTCTCACCGTATGTCGACGTCCCGCTCGCCGACTATCTCGCCGACGGCCCCCAGGAGGTGACGAAGGCAGTGCGTAAGCACCTCAAACAGGGCGCAGATTTCATCAAGATTCTCGCGACAGGCGCCGTGCTTTCAAAGGGAATTCCGCCAGGGGCGCAGCAGTACAGCGACGCAGAGATCGAGGCCGCCGTTGTCGAAGCGCGGCGTTGGGGACGCGTCGTCGCGGCGCACGCACACGGCGCGGGCGGCATCAAAGCAGCGATTCGTCTCGGCGTGCGCACCGTCGATCACGGCTCCGAGCTCGACGACGAAGCCGTATCGATGCTCAAGAACACGCGCGCCACGTACTACGTGCCGACGCTGTGGACGACGGAATACGTTCTCAGCGAAGGCGCGCGCAACAAGGTGCCGGCGTCCGAGATCGAGCGCTCGCGTCAGATCCAGGATAAGAAGATGGCCGGGTTTCGTCGCGCGCTGGCCGCCGGCATACCGATCGGCTTCGCGACAGACGCCGCTGTCATACCGCACGGAAAAAATGCGCACGAGCTCATCGTGCGCACTTCGTTAGGCGAGACGCCTCTCGCGGCGCTCGTCGCCGCCACGCGGCTCAACTCCGAGATCATCGGTTGGAACGATCGCGTCGGAACGCTCGAGGTCGGGAAGTACGCCGACATCATCGCGGTGCCCGGCGATCCCCTGCGTGACATCGCCGTCATGGAGCGGGTGGGCTTTGTGATGAAGGGTGGCGTTGTGTATCGCGACGAGCTCGCAAAACGACAACCATGACAACAATCCTTCTCGCCTTGCAGGTCGTCGCGCTCACCCACGCGACAGTCATCGACGTCGCCGGAGGCTCCGCGACGAAGGACCTAACGATTATTCTACGCGATCGACGCATCGAGCGTGTCGGCGCGCCAGCCTCGACGCCCGTCCCGGCCGGTGCGCGTACGATCGATCTCGGCGGACGCTTCGTCATCCCGGGCCTGTGGGACATGCACGTGCACAGCGACCTTCCCGGCGGCCGCGACCTGCTCCCGCTCTACGTTGCCTGGGGCGTGACTGGTGTGCGCGACATGAACGGCACGCTCAACAACCTGCGTCGCTGGCAGCGCGAAATCACCGCGGGGACGATCGTCGGGCCCCGCATGATCATGTCCGGTCCCTATCTCGTTGGGGCGCGCTTGCCACTGCCACACATCCCAGTGACCACGCCTGAGGAAGCGGCGCCCGCTGTCGACTCGCTCGTGCGCCTCGGAGTGGACTTCATCAAAGTGCATAACGGGCTCAATCCGAGCGCGTATTTCGCCATCGCGCGCGAAGCCAGGCGTCGCGGTTTGGTGTTCGCGGGGCACGTTTTTCCACCCGTGACTCCGGTGCAGGCGTCGGATTCCGGTCAGCGGAGTGAGGAGCACTTGAGCGGCTTCCCTAACGAGTGCACGACGGAGGACTC
>CBQVAZ010000229.1:0-5997 GCA_967720205.1 uncultured Gemmatimonadaceae bacterium
ATGCAGCGAAACATCATCGCGCGGTGGCTCAGTCTATGAGTGCTGAGCAGTCCGCGGTGCTTGAAGCGCCAGCGACGACTTCCGCGATAACAGGAACGCCAACCGCGCTCGGTTGGCCGTCGATCTCGCGCGCTGAGCTGCTCAAGCTGGCCGCGCTCACCGTACAGTTGGCAGTGGTGGTGTACTTCCTCTTTGCCTTCCGCATCGAGAACACGGCGTTTTACAACCGTGTTGCGCCGATAGCTCTCGTTGGCTTCGTCGTGAACCACCTGTTGCCGATGCAGTATCGGCTGCCGTTCTTTGCTGCGTTATCGCTGTTCACGTTGTTCGTGGTCTTCGGATTGGTGCAGTCCGCCTGGCTGGTGGCGTTAGGACTTCTCCTCATCGGCATCGCGCACCTGCCGGTTCGATACGTCTGGCGTGTTGTGCTCCTGTTAGGCGTCGGCGCGGCCTTCGCGGTCATGCGCCTGGGCCACGGGCCGCCGATGCCGTGGCGCGGCGCGATTTGGCCGGTCCTCGGGTCGATGTTCATGTTCCGGCTCATCGCCTACATGTACGATCTGCGACACATGAAGGACAAGCCGACCGTCGCACGCACGCTCGCGTACTTCTTCGGCCTGCCTAACGTTTCGTTCCTGCTCTACCCGGTCATCGACTACGCGACCTTCAAGCGGACGTACTACGACCGCGAGCCGTTCACGATCTACCGGACAGGGATCAATTGGATGGTGCGTGGCCTGACGCATCTGATGGTCTACCGGATGATCTACCAGTACGGGACGATGCTGCCCACCGACGTGCAGAATGGCACGCACTTCGTTCGGTACGTGCTCGCCAACTTCGGTCTGTATCTGCGCGTGTCCGGGCAGTTCCATCTCATCGTGGGCATGCTGCACCTGTTCGGATTCCGCTTGCCCGAGACGCACCACTTCTTCTACGTCGCCTCCAGCTTCACGGAGTTCTGGCGCCGCATCAACATCTATTGGAAGGACTTCATGACGAAGGTCATCTACATGCCCGCCTACTTCAGGTTGAAGAAGCGGGGAGATGCCTTCGCGCTCGTGGCTTCGACGATCCTCGTCTTCTTCGCGACGTGGTTCTTCCACTCGTACCAGTGGTTCTGGTTGTTAGGCACCTGGCTGCTCTCGTGGACGGATACGCTATTCTGGGCGATTCTCGCCGTGCTGCTCTCGTTCAACGTGCTGCGCGAATACCGTCAGGGCCGCAAACGCACGACCAAGTCCACGGAATGGACGACCGCGGAACGCACGCGCCTCGTCATCAACACGCTGATCACGTTTGCGGTGATCTGCTTGCTGTGGACGCTGTGGACGATGCCGACGTTGCGCGACTTCACTGAGCTCATCACGACGCCGAAGTGGCGCGCGCAAGACATTGCGCTTCTCATCGGTGTGCTGGGCGTGGTCGCAGTCAGCACCTGGATCGCGCAGCGACGCGACGCGGACACGGCGAAGGGAAAGGACGTCACGCGCACAACGATCCCCTCGCTCTTGGTACTCGGCGTAGTCTGGTTGTTAGGCGAACCGTATATGCGGCAGTTGTACAGCTCCGACGTGAACGCTTTCTGGCGCTCCACGCGCATCCAGCTGCTGAGCGCGCTCGAGCGCTCGCAACTGCAGCGTGGTTATTACGAGCGCATCGTGGACCTCAACCGCTTTAACGGCGGTCTCTGGGACATCTACAGCCGAAAGCCGAAGGAATGGCTGCGCTTGGATCAGACCGATGCGCAGGAAAATGTGCACGACGCGCGCCTCTTCGTATTGAAGCCTCACCACACAACGAACCTGAACGGGAACCTGATCACCACGAACCGATGGGGTATGCGCGACAAGGAGTACGAACGGACGAAAGGTTCAAACGTGACGCGTGTGGCCTTGCTAGGCGCTTCATACGCCATGGGTATCGGTGTCAACGCGGGTGAGTTCTTCGAGCCGATCCTTGAGAATCGCCTGGCGGCTGACACGACGGGCCACGGCTCGCGCAAAATCGAGATCCTGAATTTCGCGGTGAGCGCGTACCTGCTGCATCATCAACTCGCGCTCATGGAGACGGGTGAGCTGCAAAAGCTGGGTACAGACGTGGTCCTCATCATCGGCCACCTCACAGACGCGGACCGCGGAGCCTCATACCTGTTCCGGCTGCGAGCGAACGGCCTCGAGACACCGTACGACACACTGCGCACGCTCATGCGCGTAGCGGGTTGGAACTCCCCTCCCAACGAGCCTGAAGCGCGCCGCACGATGCGCAATTTCGAAGGGGAGATGGCTCGAGTCACGTTCTTGCGGATGGGTGAGCTGTGTCGCCACAACCAGTGGCGCTGCGTGTACGCCTACATCCCCATGCCGTTCGAGCGCGTCAGCCCCGATCTTCACGTACAGCTGTTAGGCTACGCCAGGGCAGGGGGACTGGAGACGATCGACATGGCCGACGTGTACGATCCTTACGACGAGCGCAAACTGATCATCACTGAGTGGGACTATCATCCGAATCTTCGTGGACATCAGATCATCGCCGAGCGCTTGCACAAAGAGCTGTTGACCAAGCCTGGGATTTTGACGCATCACGCCGTTTCGGCCCCGAGCGCGGCACTTACATCAGAGGAAAAGCAACCCTAGCCATGGACGCCATCGAAGGCACGGTGAAGTCTTACATCCTGGAGGAGTTTCTTCCGGGAGCGAACGCCAGCGACGTCAACGAAACGACGCCGCTCATTTCCGGCGGCATTCTCGATTCTCTCGCCACCGTCAAGCTGGTGGCGTTCTTGGAAGAGCAGTACAAGGTGACGATCGAGCCGCATGAGGCCAGCGTCGACTACCTGGATACCATCGCGCAGATAGCGGCCCTGGTTCGCTCGAAGAGCGCCTAACGCATGCCGTCCACGAGCCCCGACCGCGCGTCGCCTGTGGTGCTGACGCGACTGCGCCGTTTCGCTGCCGAGATCGGCTATGCCGTTCTCCCGGCCCTCGTGGCGGCCGCGCTTCACCTGACGATCGTCTACGTGCGACGCCAACTCGTTCCGGCGTCGAATTGGGATTGGAACACGCGCGACGTTGGCTGGATGATACCCGCTGGGTACATCCTGGTTTTCGCCGGCTGCTCCCTGCCGCTCGCCCTGATCGCCGCTCTTCGGCGCAATGGATTGCCTCAGCGCGCGCGCGTCTGGTTCTGGAGCTCGCTGACGATCTTCTCAGCCCTGCTGCTCTTCACGCGATTTAGCTCATGGGCGTGGATCATCGTTGCGTTAGGCGTCGGCTACCAGCTCTCCGGCCTGGGCGGCAGACATCCGCTGGGCTGGAAGCGCGCAACCCTCGTGCTGGCTGTAACGCTTGGGCTGCTCTTCGCCGCAGTGGCCCTTATCAGCGGCGTGCTGCGCAGGACGCAGGAACGAGGCCTCATCGCGGCACTGCCTCCCGCGCCGCCCGACAAGCCTAACGTGCTTCTGATCATCTGGGATACAGCACGCGCACAGGACATGAGCCTCTACGGCTACGAGCGAAAGACGACGCCGTTTCTCGACTCCCTGGCGCGTCACGCGGTCGTGTTCGACCACGCCTACTCGACGGCGCCGTGGACGCTCCCGTCCCATGCGAGCATGCTCACCGGCCAGTACGCCGGCGATCTAACGGCGGATTGGACGAGCCCGCTCGACCGCACGTACCCCACACTACCCGAAGCAATCTACAAGGACGGATACAGCACGGGCGCCTTCGTCGCGAACTTTTTCGCCGCGAGCTACCCGACTGGATTGCATCGCGGCTTCATCAGATATGAGGCGCTCAAGCAAACGCTCGAAGAGGTGGCGCTTAACACCACGCTGTCCCAAGCGCGCGTTGTGCACACGCTCCATCGTCGCCTTGTGCGAGAGCGCTGGATCCGCCAGGCGCTCAAGGACCTTCTCCGCTTCGACTGGCGTCCGCTGGATACCTATCAGATGCACGACGAGAAGAATGTGGTCGACGTGCATGGCGATTTCCTCGCCTGGCAGTCGAAGACACGCCGGCCGTTCTTCGCGATGCTCAACCTCATGGAGGCGCATGCGGGCTACGCGTCACCGGCGGACACAATCTTTGCACGCGGCCGAACGCGCCAGGACGAATATGATGGCTCGATCTTACGGCTCGACAGCGAGCTGAGACGCTTGTTCGCGGAGCTGGAACGACGCGGGGAGCTGACACGCACGATTGTTATCGTGACGTCTGATCACGGTGAACAATTCGGTGAGCACGGAATGCACGGACATGGGGTGAGCCTGTATTCGTCAGTCTTGCACGTGCCACTCGTTATCTATGCGCCCGGGCGTCTACCGGATGGTGTACGAGTGAGCCGCGCAGTCTCGCTGCGAGACATCGCACGCACGATTCAGCAACTCGCAGGGTCGACGGCGAACCTGCTGCCGGGTGCGTCATTGGCGGCGCTCGCAAGCGACCCAAACGCGCCAACGAGTCCCGTGATTGCCGAAGTGAGCAAGGGGATCAATCAGCCGCTGGACACGCCGATCAGCTGGGGCGACCTGACATCGGTGATGGACGATACGTTGCATGTGATCCGCGACGGCCGTGGCAAGATCGAAGCCTTCGCGTACCGCACGGACGTCGGTGAGAAAGAAGACCTCGCGCACGATGCAGCTCGACGCGAGCCGCTCGAGAAGTGGTTTACGCAGATCCTGCACGGCGCAGGACGGCAATACTAAGTGGGTCCATAAGTCCTCCCGCCATTGATCGCATGAAACTGTTCGTTATTGGACTGGATTGTGCGGCGCCGGCGCTGCTCTTCGGCGACGAACGCCTAACGAATATCCGGCGTCTGATGGATGCCGGCTGCTACGGGCGGCTCGAGAGCGTCATCCCGCCCATTACGATACCGGCGTGGCGCTGCATGGTCACAAGCCAGGATCCTGGTTCGTTAGGCGTCTACGGTTTCCGCAACCGCGCCGACCACTCGTACGCCAACCTTTCCATAGTCAATTCCAAGTCGTTCAAGGCACTCGCGATCTGGGATTACCTGGCCCTGGAAGGAAAGAAGTCGGTCCTCATCGGAGTTCCTCCTTCCTTTCCGCCGCCACGCGTGAACGGAATCTCCGTCGGCTGCTTCATGACGCCGTCGGTCGATGATGAGTACACGCATCCGGCGCACATCAAGGACGAGATCAAGGGACTCGTCGGCGAGTACCTCGTCGACGTCAAGGGCTTCCGCACCGACGACAAGGACTGGCTGCGCGATCAGATTTTCGAAATGAGTCGCAAGCAGTTCCAGGTCGTTAGGCATTACGCGCAGAACGCCGAGTGGGAGTACTTTCACTTCGTCAACATCGCGCTCGATCGCGTGCACCATGGTTTCTGGAAGTACATGGACGCCACGCATCCGGATCACGAGCCGGGGAGCAAGTACGAACACGTCATCTCTGACTTCTACCTGCACCTGGACGAGGAGATCGGCCGCTTGCTCGAACTGCTCGACGATCAGACAGCCGTACTCATCGTCTCCGACCATGGCGCGCAGGCGCTACACGGCGGGTTCTGCGTCAATGAATGGCTCGTGCAAGAAAAACTCCTGACGCTGGACGAGTACCCCGAGAAGGTCACGCCCTTCGGCAAGCTCAAAGTCAATTGGGCCAAGACGAAAGTCTGGAGCGAAGGCGGTTACTACGCGCGCGTCTTCTTCAACGTGCATGGCCGCGAGCCGTCGGGGACGATCCCACAGGCGGACTACGAACGCTTCCGCGACGAGATGAAGGCCAAGTTCGAGGGAACGACCGACGCCCAGGGCAAACCGTTAGGCACGCTCGTCTTCAAACCGCAGGAAGTGTATCAGCGCGTCCAGAACGTCGCCCCCGATCTCATCGTGCACTTCGGCGCGCTCGATTGGCGCTCGATTGGCGGCGTCGGCTACAAAGGCACGCTGCACGTCAAGGAGAACGATACGGGGCCCGACGACTGCAACCATGCGCAGTTCGGCGCGTTCGTCCTCGCCGCGCCT
>CBQVAZ010000230.1:0-5987 GCA_967720205.1 uncultured Gemmatimonadaceae bacterium
TGGTGGGCACACCTCGATCGCTGGTCCATCGCCCCGGGTCAGCGCATTGCGCGTGACAATGTGGGGCTGGGCAAATAGGCGATAGGTGATAGAGGAGGGGCGTGACGTTTTAGGTCGCCGAAGTCAGAGATGCCAGCTCTGACCTCTGACCCCTGGCCTACAGCCGTTACAAAGCTCAGGCGCGGCCGTCATTTGCATGGCGTCCGACCTCCCATACTCAGGCCCCTGCGCCGTTGCTACGCACTGCCGTTTCTACATGCGTCGTGTCTCGTATTGCGCCGCTACTCCTCGGCGTAACGCTGGCGTGCGGCGGTTCGAGCGCACCCATTGTCATCGCGTCGGCCGGACCGTGGGCCACGCAACCGTACGCTCAAGCGGCTAAGCAGGGCATCGAGCTCGCGATCACCGAAACAAACGAGCGCGGCGGGATCAATGGACGACGTGTGGAGTGGCGCGCGCGTGACGACGAGGCGAATGGCGCGAAGGCAGCCGAAATCGCCAACGAGTTTCTCGCGAGCCCGGAAGTCGTTGCTGTTGTCGGACACGTGAACTCTGGTGCGATGGTAGCAGCGGCGCGCGTGTACGACGCTGGACTGCCAGCTGTAGCGATTTCTACCAGCTCGCCGGACCTAACGGGTATTTCGCCGTGGGTCTTTCGAGTCATATCGAGTGACTCCGTGAATGGCATCGACGCTGCGCGCTTCGCGCAGCGCATGTCGTTCAACAGCGCAGCCGTTCTCTACGAAAACGATTCCTTCGGTCGCGGATTCGCCGATGCGTTCCGACGCGCCTATCGCGGCCGCCTCGTTGCGATCGATCCGATTCCGAGCGACTCGATCACGGACTACGAGCCATACATTGCGTACCTCAAGGCGCGACAGCCGGACCTGGTTCTCATGGTGACGGTCGAGGGGCCTGGGATCGCCCTCGTACGCGAAGCGCGCCGGCAGCAGCTCGGCGCCGCGATTCTCGGCACCGACGGATGGAGCGGGATGGCCAAGTATCCAGCGGATGCCAACGGCGTCTACGTCACCCAGCCCTTCACGGCGACCGATCCGCGTCCGGACGCGCAGCGCTTCGTCAGCGCATTTCAGTCGAAGTACGGCACGCTACCTAACGCGAACTCCGCGCTCGGCTACGACGCCATGATGGTCGTGATCAACGCCGTCAAAGCCGTCGGCACTGATCGCTCACGCATCCGCGAATACCTCGCGAGCTCGAGTACTCGCCAGCCGTTCGCTGGCGTCACAGGCCTGATCGCGTTCGACTCGACCGGCGACGTTCGCAACAAGCCGTTCACGATGACGAGGCTGCAGGACAGTCAGTTCGTCATCGTGACCGCGGGGACTTCGCCATGAACGCGGCCGCGCGTCGCGGGCTGCGCTCGATCCGAATCCGTCTGTTTCTGGGATTCGGCCTGCTGGCGTTCCTTGTCGTAGCGACCGGGCTGTTCGGTCGTGGCACCGTCAGCCGCCTCGCCGACGAGATCTCCAGTTCGCTAGGCATGGTGCAGCGCGATGCGCGCATGGCCGCGCGGCTGTCCGCGAGCGTTGGACAGGCATTGGCCGCCGCCGACCTGTATCTGGCAGCTCCGTCTCAAGAGGTGCGGGATCGCTTCTCGCGCTACATCTGGGACGCGCATGCCGTCAAGCGCGACATGAACCGCACGATGACGCACGGTGCGGAAGAAGCGACGCTCATCGCCGGACTGGATGCCAAGCTCTCGGCTGTCGAAATCGACTATTCCCTCGCCCATCGGCTCACGGACCTCGGGCGCCGAGACGAGGCGCGCGTGATCGCCAACCGCGCACGCGGCCGTGTCGATCCGTTGCTGAACGATGTTCGCGCGTTAGGCGAGAACAAGACGCGCCAATTCGAATCCGCGGCAACTGCGCTCCGTAGCCAGACGCTGCGCCGCAGCCTGGTGCTGCTCGTCGTGGCGCTGCTCACCGTTGTTGTCGGCATCGTTGTCGTGCTGAACACCGTGAACTTCATCACGCGGCCGCTCGAGGCGCTCGTGGCGCACGCGCGCGCCTTGAGCGACGGCAAGCTCTCCGCGCGCACGACGAGCGAGCTTCCGGGGGAGTTCCAGGAGCTCGCATCGGCGATGAACAGCGCCTCGGCGTCGCTCGAGCGCGTAAGCCGAGTCGCGTCAGCGACGGCGGACGACGTCGCGGCATCGGCTCGCGATCTCGCCGGCGTCACCCAGCAGATCTCAGCGGCTGCGACGGAGATGGCAGCGTCGATGGGCGAGATCTCCGGCGGTGCCGACAGTCAGGTGCGCCAGATCCGCTCTGTCGACGACGCACTCAGAACTCTGCGCGGGAGCGCCGACACGGTGCGCCACGGCGCGGCGGAGCTGACAGCGCTCGCCGGCGGCATCGAGGATCAGGCGATGTCCAAGCGACAGGAGATCGCCCGCGCGTTAGGCATTCTCACCGACGTGCGCACCAACGTGCAGCGCGCCGCCTCCGAAGTGGTGGCGCTGAATCGAGCAGCCGATGACATCGAGAACTTCGTGTCGACGGTCAGCCGTATCGCCGAGCAGACTGACTTGCTGGCGTTGAACGCGGCGATCGAAGCTGCTCGCGCAGGGGCCGCCGGACGAGGCTTCGCCGTTGTGGCCGACGAAGTCCGCAAGCTCGCCGAACAGGCGCAGCGCGCCGCGGATGACGTCGTGCGGCTCACGCGCGCCGTGACCGCACAGATCGACGCTACCACTGAGGCGATGGGACGCAGCGCCGCACGCGTCACTGAAATCGAGTCGTTGTCGCGCGAGGTCGACGAGGCCCTCACGTCAATCTCGAACTCGGCGGAGCGCACGCGGGCAGCGGCTGGCGCAGTATCGGCCGAGGCCGATCGTACGGCCGAAACAGTCTCCGAAGCCGTGACCGGCATGACGTCGATCGCAAGGACGGCGGAAGGGCACGCGGCTGCAGCGCAGCAGGTCAGCGCGTCCACACAGGAACAGAGCGCCGCTTGCGAGCAACTCAGCTCGGCATCAACGCAATTGGTGCAGGGGTCGTTGCAGTTGCGGCAGCTCGTCGGGACTCTGCGCGTGGAGTCATCTGACGATTACGGCACCGACGGCGGCGCAGAAAACTTCGCCGGGTCGAACAGCGCCGCGGGCAGCGGGACGTTGACCTTCACGTCCGAGTAGTCCTGGCGTAGAACGAGTCGTCCGTCGCGGTAGACAGTCATTTCGCGCGCGACGGGAAACCCGCCAGCATCCGAATATGCAGCGAAGCGCACGTCACTCACGATGGTGCGCGTGCCACGCACGTCGCGCTGAATCACGCGTTCGACGATGAGCGAATCGCTGTCGATCCAGAACTGGCTGCTCGTCGTGTCGCCTGCCGCGGCGCCGACGATCCAGACTCTGTCACCGCCATAGTAGCCGGCGCGCACCTTCGAGAGATCGAAGCCTAACGAATCGAGCTGGCGGATCGTCGTGTCCACCGCCTGCGCGTAGACGTCAGCCACGAGCAGCGTGAGCGGATTCCAGCCGGCCTGCTCGGCGCTGCGCTTGCCATCGACGAATGAGTAGATGCGGCCGCCGTTGTACAACACACCGCTCTGCTGCGTGAGCGGCAGGTAGTCGATGCGCTGTCGGCCCGGCACGCCGAGAAACTCGCGCCAGGAGGATCGCGTCTGACGCCCGTCCGTCCCGTGGATCGTGTTTGTCAGGGCGATCTGCAGCGACGTGTACCAGCGGCCCGCATAACGCGAGTGCATCGCTCGCAGCACACCCTTGCCGTCGACGATCGCTGGGGCCGCGGGCCGTGGCGCGGCAGCAGGCGGCGGCGAGGTCTTGCGGCCGCATGCGAGCACGCTTGCGACGAAGAAGAGTGTCGTGAATCGGACCTGGGGGCGGTGCATTGCCGTACTATAACTCGGAACTAAAGCTGTCAGACACCAGTCGACAGTTTGAAGCTGTCAGTCAGGGCGACTGATAGCTTGTGACTGCTGACTGGCGTCTGACAACTTTGGTTAGGAACGTGATGAGCCTACCTTCCAAGGTATGACGGCAAGTCGCCCTAGGACCGTCGTTCTATTGAGCGGCGGGCTCGATTCCAGCACGGTGTTGGCCGTAGCCAAGCGCGACGGATTTGCTCCGCACGCGCTGACCTTTCGCTACGGTCAGCGGCATGAGATCGAGGTCGACGCCGCACGGCGCGTCGCGGCTGCTCAGGGCGTCAGCCAGCACCTCGTATTGGACATCGGCCTGGGAGAACTGGGCGGTTCTGCGCTGACGTCGGACATCGCCGTGCCGAAGGACCGCGACCTCGAGAATGGGACTGAAGACATACCGGTCACGTACGTCCCGGCGCGGAACACGATTTTCCTGTCGTACGCGCTGGCCTGGGCCGAAACGCTCGACGCCGGTGACATCCACATCGGTGTGAATGCGCAGGATTACTCCGGCTATCCGGACTGCCGCCCGGAATACATCCGCGCGTACGAGCGGATGGCGAATCTGGCGACGAAGGCCGCTGTGGAGGGGCGCCAGGCGCTGCGCATCCATGCGCCGCTCATGACGCTCAGCAAGCGGCAGATCATCGAGCTGGGCACCTCGTTAGGCGTGGACTACGCGCTGACGACGAGCTGCTACGATCCGACGCCGCAGGGCCAGGCGTGCGGGCGCTGCGACGCCTGCCAACTGCGCCGCAAGGGATTTGCGGAGGCCGGCGTCGTTGACCCGACGGAATACGCCGACGCGCAGAGCCTAACGCGGGCCCGATGACGTACACGGTCAAGGAGATCTTCTACACGCTGCAAGGCGAGGGCGCCCAGACCGGACGTCCCGCCGTTTTCTGCCGCTTCAGCGGCTGTAACCTCTGGTCCGGCCGCGAGGAGGACCGAGCGACAGCCGAGTGCACGTTTTGCGACACCGATTTCGTCGGCGTGGGTGCCGACGGTGGCCGATTCGCCACGGCGCAGTCGCTCGCCGTTGCCGTGCGCGCGTGCTGGCCTAACGAGCAAGTCGGCGCGCGGCCGCTTGTCGTCTGCACAGGGGGCGAACCGTTGCTGCAGCTGGACGAGACGGCGATCGCTGCGCTGCACGATGCCGGCTTGGAAATCGCGATCGAGACGAATGGCACGCAGCCGGCTCCAGCGGGGATCGACTGGGTATGCGTGAGTCCCAAAGGAAAAACGCACCTCGTTCTCACGCATGGCGATGAGCTCAAGCTCGTCTATCCGCAGGACGACGCGCAGCCAGAGCGCTTCGAGCATCTCGAGTTTCGCCACTTCTTTCTGCAGCCGATGGACGGCCCCGACGTCGAGCGTAATACGCGGCTCGCGTTGGAGTATTGCCTCGCACACCCACGCTGGCGCCTGTCGTTGCAGACGCACAAACTCCTGGGCATTCGTTAGGCAGATCTCGATCACAGCTGTGGTGTGCAGCGGGCCCTTGTGTGAGGCGCCTGAGCTTACTACTCTGTGATTGTGAACTTCATCGCGCGCCCATTTTGTTTACTCGGCATCTCTGTGATGCTGCCTTTGTGCGCTGAGTCACAAATTCGGCCAACGAAACGCAAGCCCTTCGAGGCGATGAGCGCCTCCGCGCAGCGACTCAAGGATTCGGTGGCCACGCGCGTCGCGCGGTTCGTCTCGCGTCCTGTCGAAGTCCAGGACTCCGCCGTGCTCGAGATTCCGGAGCAGACGCTGCGCGACTCGATGGTCGCCATCGCTCGGCGCCAGATCGGGCGGCGCTACGTGTTAGGCGGAACGACACCTTCCGGCGGCTTCGATTGCAGTGGCCTCGTGCGCTTCGTGCTCACGGCACTGCGACTCGGTGTCCCGAGAACCGCGGCAGAACAAGCGACGAGCGGACTCGCTGTCGCCGCCGATACTGGCGTGTTGCGCCCTGGCGATCTGGTGACGTTCGGAACATCGCGCGTGCATCACGTCGGGATCTACACGGGCGAGGGTCGCTTCATTCACGCGAGCGTCAAAGCCGGCAAGGTGATCGAGTCATCGATCAC
>CBQVAZ010000231.1:0-5963 GCA_967720205.1 uncultured Gemmatimonadaceae bacterium
CAAGGTTTCCAACCCAGTGATTCTCGTCTACTTCCACAAACGTTAATTCCCACTGCCGACACCTCTGCATGCCGCTGGGATCGCCAAGATTCAATGGATCATTGCCAGCGAACACGTACGGATTGACACCGGCCTGCACACGTAACGGGTCGGGTGAGAGAAACCGTTTTGTCCGTGGATCGTACCAGCGCGCCCGTGCATAGTACAAAGCATTGCCGCCTAACGAGGACTCCCACAGCAGTCCTTGCCAGCGCAGAGCCATTGTATCGGGCAAGGACGCAGACCACGTCCCTATGAAGCCGCCGCCGCTCGCACTCCATGGATCGCTGTTGATTTGATACCTCCACAGGGTGCCGTTGTCGAAGACCACGCCAATGACGCTGCCTTGCACATCCTGATACAGGTAGCGCCGTGCTGTGAGAGTCGTGGGGCCTGTCAGCAGCACGATCGGCCGATCGGTGCCTGGCAGATACGCATACTCACCCCTGCGCTGCGTGAGGGCGCCGTTCAGCTCGATCAGGAGATGGCCCTGATCCCACACGTAATGCCGCTGAGGCGTGCCGCCTGATCCCTCCCACAGCCTAACGAGCATCCCAAACGCGTTGTAGTCGTACCGCTTGCGCGATGAGCCGACTTTGACGCTGTCCAGGAGCCCGTCGGGGCTCCAGAAGAAGTTGGCCGGCAAGCCGGGCGACGGCGGCGTGCGGGTGATGACATTGCCGTCGGCGTCCGTCGCGTACGTGAACCCACCCGGCCAACTCGTGATCCGGTTGTTGCTGTACCCCGGGAGGCCGTTCCAGCTCTGATCGTTGTTGAAGACGATGTTGCCGACCTCATCATGTGTCCATTGATCAGAATACTGCTCCACCTTCGTCAGCGCCCCTGAGCACGGGCCCATCCCGAATATCGGATTGAAGAAGTTGCCGGGACACGGCGCGGCGGGACCGGCGTAGTCATAGAGCGTATCAGCAGCATGGGTAAGTCGGCCGCGGGCATCGTAGCGGTAGCTCGTAACAAGTCGATCTTCCTTAAACCCTGCCGATCGTGAGGCAATGCGCACTCTCCCTAACGAGTCGAATCCAGCCGCCCGGTTAACCAGCGTATCGATCGCCGACTGATTGAAGCTCCAACTATAGCCATTATGACTCGTCGTGCGCTGCATCGTACGCGTTACGCTGCCTGGCTGACTGGTGCTGCCTAACAACAGCTCGCTGTTGTAAGTGAGGCCGACTTTCTGCCCAGCCACGAAAATCGAGTCCAGCACGTCGCGTGTATCGCTCCAGAACAGCTGCCGCGTGGTGCTCGCAATGCCACTGGGATAGGACGCCGTCACTTCCACCAAACGCTCCGTCGTGTCTTTGCGGTAGAGAATGTGGAAGCGCTTGGTCATGTCGGTGGCGAAGCGCGTGACGACGGAATCGGTCCAACCTGAAGCACTCAGATACACGGAGTCGCGGCTGTGCTTGTTCGAGCCGACAACGATACGCCCAGCCGGATCATAGAAGAACGAATCTGCGCGCACGACCGCGTTGCCCCGCTTGAGCGTCACCACCAGCGGCCGATACAGTGCGTCGTACGTCGTGATGATCGAGTCGCCTCGCGCATTCATGCGCAGTGTCAGGAGGCCGCGGTTGTCATAGAAGAACCGCTGCGACGTCGCGGCAGGATCGGTCTCGATGGTCTGCGCGCCTAACGCGTTGTGCTGGAGCGAGTAGACCTGGTTGAGTTGGCCAGTAACATGTGAGGTGACTGTCGTTGGAAACAGGTTGTCGTAGGCATACCGAACGGAGTCCGGCGCAAAGCCGAATACCGCGTTGTTGCGCGTCTCTGTGATACGGTTCAGCAGGTCGTACTCCTTGCCCTGCGGAGCTAGTGCAACCGTTGTCGTCAGCGTGTCGCGGCCGAATCCGTCGTACATTGTCGTCGTCACCCGGTTTCCCGGCCGAGCAACGCGTGAGAGCTGGCCGAAGATGGCATCGTAGGAGAGTGTGTCGATGTGCAAACCCGGATCGGTCACGCGGAGTACACGATGGCGCGCATCGTACGCGTACTGCGTGATGAAACCGCTCGCATAGTTCTCGCTCTCAATTCTGCCACGCTGGCTGAGGTTGATTGTGTACGTAATCGTCGGACGACGCGGCCCACTTATCTGCAGCGGTTGCGCAAACGCTTGATACGTGATGCGCACGGAATCCTGACCGGCCAATTGCTGCATCTCGAGCAGTCCATTGTTCTGGGCGAACCGAAAACGGTCCACGGCACCGGTGTGGTACCGCACGCTATCGGGGTACGGCGTGAGCGGAGACTTGAGTACCGTCGTGATCTGCTGCAGCGGCGTTAACGGATTGACCGTCGTCTCGATGGCCTGCCCCCAGGCGTCCACCGTAAACGCTGACACGAGGCTTCCGGGTGCGGTCACGACGCCCCGCACCGTGTCTGCACGCACCACTGGCCACGGGGTACCGGAAGTCGCGCTTGTCGGGACCGCGAGGGTTTGCCACGGCCGGAAACTCGTCGTTAGGCGACGAGTCTGGTTAGCGCCGTAAAGCCGTGGATCGACTGCAATCGACGTCGACCGGATGCTGTCCAACTTCCAGGTCGTTGTGTGGTAGTGAATCGTCGTTGTGTCGCCCCGGCGGTTGATCAGGTGCTGCGTTGGCCGCACCGTAGGTTTCTCGAGGCGATTTGAATACTCGGGGAACCCCTAGTCTACCGATAGCGGCCGATACACCGCCGCAGAACCACGCCTACGCGCACCCCTCCTCCGAGCGCGAGCTCCGTGCTCCAGACGAGCGGAGCGCGCGGCTTTCCTTCGAGCCCAAGGACGACAACACCGACGGGCCGGGTCTTTTCAAAGCCATCGTACAACACGCTCAAGCCGCCGCCGACCGAGAGGCCGATTCGTTCCTCGCCAAATGGATCGAGCAGCAAGCGCAGCGTTCCGTCCCCTCGTGCGCTTCCTTTCTGCTCTCCGTCTTTGAACGCCAGCCCACCGGCAGCCGCGAAATTCACGCGGATGTTGTAGCCGGTGCGGAAGCCGAGCCCTACGCCAGCTTGGACCAGACGCGCACGTGCGAAGATCGCGTCAACGCGCGCTTCACTTCGAACGATCGATTCATTCTGCGCCTGAGCGGGAAGCGAGGCTGGTGTCAGAATGGCGACTGCGACGCAGAGAAACCTGCGACACATCAGCGCGCGCGTTGTCCCCACATCGTTGCCGTGTAGTCGACGATCGCAATAGCCGACGCGACAGCAACAACCGGTATCAGTCGCGGCACAAGGTCGGGTTGAGTGATCGCGAGAATGAGCGTGATGAGCTGCAGAGCGGTCACAACCTTTCCCGCGAGCCGCGCACGAAAAGCCACAGGCCGAAGCCATGCGACAGTGCGCGCGATCACGAACCCAATCGCCGTCGCCAAGTCACGCGAGAGCACAATGAAGTACTGCATGCTCGTGATGGTCCGCTCGAACAGCAGCACGCTGATGGCGATGAACACGAACGCGCGATCGGCGATCGGATCTATCAGCTCGCCCCACTTCGAGATCGTGTTGCTGCGGCGCGCGAACCAGCCGTCAAGAAAGTCGGTGAGCGCCGCGGCGAGGATCAGTGCGAGACGCGCCTCGGCGGCCTGCATCGCGGCGAATGCCGCGGCGAGCAAAAGTCGCGAAAGAGAGAGGGCGTTCGCGATCGACCATAGCGAGTCACGTCGTTCCACGCGGGGCAAAGTACATGCACCGGACGCATATCATCTAGTCACATCGCTTGTTGCTCGACGCGAGTCGGACTATCGTCACGCGTGCTGAGCAGCGCCGTCTTCTTCATCGTCTCGGCGCTGGTGCTCGCCTGGGACGTCGCAACAGCGGGCGAGATCGCGCGTTTGCCCCGGGCGCCCCGCTCATTCGCGTACCTCAGCGCCTTTTGCGGACTTCTGATCCTGCCCGCGACGCTTGTAGCGTTCGCGTCGGGCTCGGTACTGGCCGGGCGTGCGATGTACACAATCGCCTGGTTGTGGCCTTTGACGCTGGTGCTCTTCGCGGGCCAGGCCATTTATGGGTGGGCGCGACGGCTCGCGGCTCCCGGCGTGGCGCTGCCGATCGTCGCCTACAACGTGCTCATCGCCCTGGCAGCGATCTCACGTTCACTTGCTTCGTTCGACGACGTGTTAGGCGAGATCGTTCTGGTGCCGGAAGCGGCACGCGCCAGCGCGTTGGGCCTCGTCTTCGGCCGTGAAGCGTTAGGTAGCCCGCTCGCGCTGCTCGTGCCGATGCTCGTGCCGGCGAATCCCGCGCGTAGCCGAGCGATGCGCCTGAGTCGCAGCGCGCTCGCGACGCTGGCCGTCGTGACCTCGTGTGTCATCGCGCTCGAGTGGCCTCCGGCGGCGCGCGCCGTCACGACCTACGCCGCGTTCGACGCCGAGCGACTGCAGGAGCGCCCTGGCGGCGACTTCACACTCGGGCTCTGGATCCTGCCAGCACTCGATGCGCCGCCACCGCCACTGGCGCTCACGTACGACCTGCAGCTCATCGACTCGCTCGCGCCGGGCGCGATCGCCGTCGAGCTGACGCCTAACGGGACACGTTCGGGCGCGTTGGATTCCCTCAATCGCACGCTGGACGATCTCCGGCGTGACAGCACGCTCATCATCGTCACGCTGGGATACGACCGGCACGATCGCGAACGCTTCGACGCCTCGCCTGACGAGTACGCAGTCGCTCGCATCCGGGCAGTCGATCGCATCGTGCGGACGTTGCGCCCCGACTACCTGCTGCCCGCGCGCGAGCCGTACGAAGCCGGAGCGCGCGCGTTAGGTGACGTCCCCGTCGACTGGTGGATCAGCTATCTGTCCAAGGCCGCCGACACGGCGCGTCTCTTGAGACCGCGCACCCTCGTTGGCGTCGATGCCGCCAGCTTCAGCAAGAAGGACTCGGCGCTGTATCACTGGGCAGCGGGCGAAAACTCCGGAATCGATGTCCTCGGGTTCGCGTTCGTGCCGTCGTATGCGGGTGCCGACGCCTTACAGGCTCGCCTTCGCGCCGCTGATCGCTGGATGCGAAACGCGCAGAGCAAGGAACACTGGATCTTCGCCGCCGGTGAGACGCCGGCCACCCACGGCGAACGGAATCAGGCGCGCGCGCTGTGGGGAACGCTCGCGTGGGCCACGAATCGCGCTCGCATTCGCGGCCTGCTCGTCCGCTCTGCCGGCGACTACGACGCTATTAATGGAATACGGGCGCCCGGAGGGCGGCTGCGGCCCGTGGCCGACGTGTTACGTCGCGCGCACACACTTCTCGCTGAATCACGCGCGTTAGGGAGAGAACCATGACGGCATTCGCTGGCTTCAGTAGCAAAGCGCTCACGTTCTTACGACAACTCAAGCGTAACAATCGGCGCGATTGGTTCGAGGAGAACAAGCCGACGTACACGGCCGATGTGCAAGAACCCATGCGTGATCTCGTCCAAGAGATGGACACACGCTTTGGGCGCTTCGCTCCTGAGATCATTGGTGACGTGAAGAAATCAGTCTTCCGCATTTATCGCGACGTACGCTTTTCGAAGGACAAGTCGCCGTACAAGACGCATGCGGCGTGCTGGTTCTATCATCGCGGTGCTGGGAAGAAAGTCGGTCAGGAAGCGCACGAAGGAGGAGCGGGCTTCTATTTCCATCTCGAGCCCGGTGCCTCGTTCGTTGGTGCCGGCATCTGGATGCCTCCGCGACCGTCGCTACAACGGCTGCGTGATGCGATCGCCAACGATCATGTGAAGTTCGCTGCGGTGGCAAATAGTCCGCAGATCAAGCGTCGGTTTGGCAGCCTGAGCGAAGAAGGAAGGCTAAGTCGCGTCCCACGTGGGTATCCGAGCGATCACCCCGCAGGGGATGTGCTGCGCAATGTGTCCTACATCGTAGGCCGGAGTCTCAAGGACGATGAAGTTCTCAGCAGCAAGCTTCCGCAGACTCTGGAAA
>CBQVAZ010000232.1:0-5962 GCA_967720205.1 uncultured Gemmatimonadaceae bacterium
AGCAAGCCGAGCCAGCCCCGCTGCGTCCGAATGGACGTCATCAGCAGTACGGCAGCCGAGCTGACGAGCCCGAAGAGCACCAAGCTCGTTCCTCGCCCAGACCCGCCCATGGCGGCCCACGCGGTGGCCGAGAGCAGTCCTGTACCTCCGGCCACGAGCCAGAGAGTGATTTCTGACCGTAGAGCTCGCCAGATACCCGTTAATTTGCCTGCGCGGCGCGTCTGATCGTCAGCAACTGGTGTCAAATCGGACATGCGTGGTTCGGCGGCGCCTCGGCCGGGATCGTCGAGCCAAATGGCCGCGCATTATACCGCTAATTGACGCTGTGGGCGAAACTTGCGAACCTGAACGGCCTCTAGACCTTGGGGTACTAAGTACCATGTCGCGAACACTCAGTTCGACGTTGGCGCTGCTCATCCTCCCGTCGGCTCTGGCTGGTGCTCAGGTTCGCACCATCGACCAGGGCAGTTTTACCATCACGATGAACAACCAGCGCATTGGTCGCGAGGACTTCTCTATTGTCGAGGATGCCTCAACCCAGAACCCCGTGGTCCTGGCGAAGGCGACAGTCGAGTACCGCGAACGCGGCCTTCGATTACAGCCCGTGCTCAAAGCGAACGCGGCAGGCGCTTCAACGGAGTACGAGGTCGTGGTTCGAGGCGGACCGATTCAAAAATGGACCGGCCAGATCGAGAGGAACCGCGTGCGCTCCTTTGTCTCGAGCGAGCGCGGCCAGTCTGCGAAAGAGTTCGTCGTCTCAGTAGGCGCGATGGTGCTCGACGACGACGTCTTCCATCAGTACTACTTCCTTGCGAAGCGCGCCGGCGATGGAGCGATTCCAGTCATCGTTCCTCAGCGCAACGCGCAGTCCACGGTAACGGTCACGCGAGAGGGAACCGAGCGTTTCGAAATCGGCAACACGCAAATCGAGGCGCAAAAGCTGGTGGTGACAGAAGCGTCTGGTCCGACGCGTGAGGTGTGGGTTGACGCGCAGGGTCGCGTGCTCAGGGTCGCGATCCCATCTCGTGGCAGCGTCGCGACGCGCGATGAGCCTCCGCCGAGTCGGTAAACTTAGAGAGTTGTAACGAGTGTCTGACGTGGCATCACTCGCCCGTCGACTTGCCGCCTATTTCTTCCTGACTGGCTGATCGCCCTGCCTCCAGCGGGGCGATTGAGTTGTTAGGTTATGAAACTGCACTCGTCGGACGCTCGTACGGGCGCCGGTCGTTCCCTTAAGCGTACCCCCGATCATGCGAATCACTGTCATTGCGAGCACGCTGCTCGTTGCTGCAGCACCGCTCGCCGCGCAAAGCGCGCAGCCCGGTCCAGTCCTCACGATTGAAGAAGCCGTTCGCTTAGCGATTCGAAATAACCCGACGCATCAGCAAACGTTGACGGCACGCTCGCGCGCTGGATCAACGTTGCGAAGCTCGTACGGAGCGTTGCTCCCGCAACTCTCAACGTCGTTTGGGTCGCAGTTCCGTGAAGGGCGACCGCAGTTCTTCGCCGGTCAACAATTCGGTTCTGCGTCCGACGTACTCTCGTCGTTCGCTGATGTCAGCCTCCAGATGCAATTGAGTGGATCAGCAGTCATGCAACCGCGCGCGAGTCGTGCGGCGCTCGAGGCGGCAGAATCTGACATCACGAGCTCAGAGCAGACGCTGCGTTCTCAGGTGATTCAGCAGTACCTCAACGCGCTGCAGTCGAAGAGTCGCGCTGTGCTGCAAGAGACGTTGCTCGTGGGTGTGCAAGCGCAGCTCGAGCTCGCGCGCGCGCGTTCACAAGTCGGCGCGGCCACTCAGCTCGATGTGCGCCGTGCCGAAGTCGCGGTAGGGCAGCAGCAGGTGGCGCTGCTTCAGGCGCGCAACCAGAGCGAAGTGGACAAGCTGCGGCTCTTCCAGCAGATGGGTGTAGCGGAGCCGCCTAACGTGCAGCTCACGTCGCAGTTCCCCGTCACCGAGCCGAATCTCAAGATCGAAGATTTGATGGACATGGCACGTCGCTTGAATCCGCTGCTCAACGCGCTACGGTCACGTGAGCGCTCGGCGAGCGTTGGCGTGAGTCAGGCACGCTCGTCGTTTTTCCCGACGCTTTCATTGAGCACCGGCGTGGGCGGCTTCAGCCAGCAGCTGCGTGACATCGACGGCCAGATCGCGGACGCTCAGTTCAATGCGCTGCGTTCGCGGGCGAGCTGCTTTACGACCGATTCGATCCGCCGCGGGGCTGGCCTCACGAGCATTGGCGCGCAGTGTCAAGGCATCGCGTTCACGCCCGCGGACGAAGCGCTGGTCCGCAGTGCCAACGAGACGTTCCCATTCGACATGACACGCAACCCGATCACGTTCTCGGTTCAGCTCTCGCTGCCGTTGTTCGACGGATTTCAGCGTGAGGCGCGAATCCAGGACGCATCAGCCACACGAGCCGATGCGCGCTATCGGGTGCGCGATCAGGAGCTGCGCCTAACGGCTGACGTGACGACAGCAAACCTGACCCTCGCCACGGCATATCGCACGGTGCAGCTGCAGGACGAGAACGCGCGGACGGCGCGTATCGCGCTCGCGCTCGCTGAAGAGCGGTTCCGCGTCGGCGCGACGTCGTTCATCGAAGTGACAACTGCCAGATCGGACTTCGAGCGCGCGGAGACAGATCGAATCAATGCGATCTACGAATTCCATAAAGCGTTCGCCACGCTCGAAGCAGCCATTGGACGACCGCTCCGATAACAGAGAACAAAAATGAGCAAACGCACGAAGTGGATCTTGGCCGCAGTGGCAGTCGTGGTCGTCGGCAGTATCGCGGCGTCCGCGGCTTCGAGACGCGGTGGCAAAGCCGTCGAGGTGAAGATCGTGAGCGTGGACAAGCGCGACCTCGTCGCGTCTGTCACGGCAAGCGGTCAGGTACAGCCGCGAACCAAGGTAGACGTCGCGTCGGATATCAGCGGTCGCATCGTTAGGCTCTCGGTAAAGGAGGGGCAGATCGTCAAGAAGGGACAGTTCCTTCTCGAGATCGATCCCGAGCAGTACATCGCGGCCGTGCAGCAAGCCGAGGCGGCGTTATCCTCTGCGAAGGCTCAAGCGGCTCAGGCGCGCGCGAACTTGCTCCAGTCCAAGCGCAATTACGAGCGCCAGACCGAGATCAAGAAGACGAACCCACAGCTCGTTTCGGATTCCGATCTCGAGACATTGAAGACTCAGATGGAAGTCAACGAGGCGCTCAACGAAGCGGCAGGCCACAACGTCGAGCAGTCCACAGCTTCACTGCGCACTGCACGAAGCAACTTGAACAAGACGACAATCGTCGCGCCGATGGCCGGCCGCATAACGCGGCTCGCGGTCGAGCAGGGCGAGACGGCGGTGCCCGGAACATTCAATAAGGATGCGGCGCTACTGCTCACGATCTCGGATATGAGCGTGCTCGAGACGAAGGTGAAGGTGGACGAAACGGACGTGGCGCGCCTCGCGCTCGGCGACTCCGCGGTCGTACAAATCGACGCGTTCCCAGACACGACGTTCCTCGGAAAAGTCATCGAGATCGCGCACAGCTCCGTGCGGAACGCGGCGGCGGCGAATTCACAGGATCAGTCGATCGACTACGAAGTCACGATTCAGTTGCTCAACCCTCCACCTGACACGCGACCAGATTTTTCCGCGACGGCGAAGATCGTGACCGACACCCGCAAGCAGGTCCTGTCGATTCCGATCATCGCGTTGACCGTGCGGGAGAATGAGGAGTTGAGCGGCGAAGATTCGGCAGTGACTGTGGGCAAGTCGCCAGCCAAAGAAGTGGGCAAGCGCGACGTCGAAGGCGTCTTCATCGTCGGAACTGACAACAAGGTGACCTTCAGACCCGTAGATGTAGGGATCTCGGGGGACAATTACTTCGAGGTCCTCAAAGGGCTGACGGCCGGCGAGAAAATCGTCGGCGGTACGTATCAGGCCATCCAGCAGCTCAAGGACGGTGGGCTCGTGAAGGAAGCAAAGAAGGAAGAGAAGAAACCAACGGACACAAAGTCGTGAGCGATTACATAACGAGTGACTCCCACCCGTCGCCGACAACGACGGGCGAACATCCGATCAGCACGACGGCGGAGCGGCACGCAGTAACGGCGATTCCGGGCGCAGCTCCAGGCCGCGACTGGGTCATCGTGACGCGCGGATTGCGGCGCGACTATGACATGGGCGGCGAAGTCGTGCGCGCCTTACGCGGCGTCGACGTCGCCATCCGTCGCAACGAGTACGTGGCGATCATGGGTCCGTCGGGCTCGGGAAAGTCCACGCTGATGAACCTGATCGGGTGTCTCGATACGCCGACGGCCGGCGAATACTGGCTAGGCGGTGTTCTCGTGTCGAAGATGTCGGACGACGAGTTGGCGCGGGTACGAAACAAGGAGATCGGGTTCGTCTTCCAGACGTTCAATCTTCTGCCGCGTGCGACCGCGCTGCATAACGTGGAGCTTCCGCTGGTGTATGCAGGTGTCTCGTCATCGGAACGCAAGCGCCGTGCAGCGGAAGCGTTGGATAGTGTGGGGCTGGGGGATCGTATGACTCACAAGCCTAACGAACTGTCTGGCGGTCAGCGGCAGCGCGTCGCCATTGCGCGCGCGCTGGTGAACAACCCCTCGATCCTTCTGGCCGACGAACCGACCGGTAACCTCGACTCGACCACTTCCGAGGAGATCATGAAGGTCTTCCAGTCGCTGGCGGACCACGGCCAGACTGTCATCATGGTCACGCACGAAGCGGATATCGCGGCGCATGCGCGGCGCGTGGTTGTGCTGCGCGACGGCTTGGTGTCCAGCGACGACCGTCGATCGGCTTTCGCAGCCAAGGTCGGAACGGAATCCGCACACTAAAGAACATCAGGTCAAAAGGAAAACACATGCCGCGGATTTTCGCGGGTTTACGCGGATTGCCATCCTAGAGGCGATCAACCGGCGTCGACCCGCGAGAACCCGCGGCATGTTTTTGCAGTTAGTTTTCAGCACCCGCCGCTGAGGCGGAGCTGACCATGCTCCTCGCCGACGTTCTCCGCACCGCGCTGATCCAGATTCGGGCGAACAAGCTTCGCTCGTTTTTCACGCTGCTCGGCATCATGGTGTCGGTCGCGTTCCTGATCGCCGTCATCGCGATCATTCAAGGGATGAACGCGTACGTGAAGGAAAACGTGGCCAGCGCGATGATCGGGTCCAACACGTTTCAGGTTCGGCGCACACCGCTTAACCTCGCTCCGATTAGCGACGACCAATGGGACCTGATCCAGCGACGGCCGCGCATAACGGCGGAAGACGCTGCCGTTGTCGAAGCCGCGGTGCCTAACGCGGAAGCGATCAGCTTTCAGTCAGGCTGGCCCACGCCGCAGGTCGACGTGCACTGGCGCGACCGTACGCTGGGCGACGTGCTCATCTTCGGAGTCACGGCGCCGTATCAGGTTGTGCAAGACTATCGCATCGCGAGCGGACGTCCGCTGTCTGACCTGGACGTGCGCGAGCGGCGCAGCGTGATCGTGATCGGTGCCGCGATCGCCGAGAAGCTCTTCGAGAACGTGGACCCGGTTGGCCGCGAAGTGCGGTTGCTCGGCGAGCATTTCACGATCATTGGCGTGAATCAGCGCAAGGGTCGTGTGCTCGGCCAATCGTTCGACGGATTCATTCTGATGCCGATCTCGCGCTTCGAGATGCTCTACGGCCGGCGCAGCACCACGACTGTCTCGGTCAAGGTCGCGACGCCGAATGACGTGGCGCCGGCGATGGCTCAGGTCGAGGAGGCGATGCGCGTCGCGCGCGGTTTGCGGCCGGGACAGCCTAACAACTTCTCGCTGGAAACGGCGGATGCGCTGGTGGCGTTCTGGAAGACGCTCACGCGTGTCCTCTTTGCGGTCGTTCCCGCCATCGTATCGATCGGCGTCGTGGTCGGCGGCATCGTGATCATGAACATCATGCTGATGTCCGTGACCGAGCGGACGC
>CBQVAZ010000233.1:0-5959 GCA_967720205.1 uncultured Gemmatimonadaceae bacterium
ATCATGGAGGCGCAGCAAGCCATCGATCTGGATCCGTCATCTGTGTCCGCGCGGCGCAGCCGTGGTGGCGTCGCCTATTACGCGCGGCGGTACGAAGAATCGATCGTGCACCTGGACCGTGCGGCCGCGATGAATCCCATCTCCGAAGAAACCCACCGCGGGCTCGCCTTCTCATACTTGCACCTGGGCGAGTTGCAGAAAGCGGAGAGGGCCTTCCGCGAAGGGCTGTTGTACACCCCGCAGTCGGCGTATTCCCTGGCCGGACTTGGGGGTGTGCTACACAAGCAAGGGCGCATTGACGAAGCGCTCGCGATCCAGCGCCAGCTAGAGAAGAGCGCCCGAACGGAATACGTGTCAAGCGCCGCCTTCGTGATGCTGCACGCGGCGTTAGGCAACGTCGACGAAGCAGTCGACTGGCTTTACAAGGCGCGCGACGAGCGTCGTGGCTTCGTCGTGTACATCGGCGTCAACCCAACGCTGGATTCCTTGCGGCAATCGCCGCGCTTCAAGGCGCTGCTGACGGAGCTGAACCTTACTCGGATCCCCGTCGGCGCCTAATCCCGTTCCAACTAGTTAGGCACGGGCCACGAACGCGGTGATAACAATGTTGGAACGGGACTAACGCAGCGTATCGCGCTGCGCCAACGCGATTACGCTGTCGACGAGCGCGCCGAGCACATCGCGGCGGTTGCGCTGCATGTGCAATCCGGGGAGCCAGTACTGCGCTTTTGGCTCTGAGGCACTCGCGAACAGGCGATCGACGAGCACGCGCGGGATGCGTTCGTCCTCCAGCGCGTTGATCATGATCACCGGGCGCGGCGCGACGCGCGCCACCCAACGCGCCGGGTCCAATCGCGGCCCGGCGATCAGCACGTTCGCTGCTCCCGCGGCAGCGGCGCGTACAGGTCCGACGCCGATGTACTTGTGCAGGTTGTGTTCGAGCAGCCGATACGGATCCGCAGCGGCGTGTAGCAGCCATAGACGCGTCACGCGTTGATCCAGTGCTGCGACGACAGCGGCGAACGGCGCGCCGAAGCTCGCACCGATCAGCTCAACCTGCGTCGTGTCGACGTCAGGCATGGCGAGCAGGTGGTCGAGCGCGAGCATAAGCGCGGGCGGCGTGTCGAGAATCGCGCGGCGGATCGCCGGCACCTGGCCGACGACGGCGACGCCTTTCGGGTTAGGCGCGCCGTGATATGGATACTCGATCGCTGCGATGACGTTGCCGCGTGTGTCGGGAAAAAGAAGTGCGGCCTCCTTCCCTGCCCGCTGGCCACCGAGGATGACGAAGATGCGACGGCTGCGTGGTGCTGCCGCGGCGAGTGGTCGCCTAACGGCGATGTCGACGGCGAATCCGTTGGCCGCGTGCAGTCTGAGCTCGAGATCGCCGCTCAGTGAATCGGCTCGGCTCGCCATCGTGTCGACGGTCGCGAGATGTGAGCGGCGCTCCAGGAAGTACGGCGTCGGATCTCGCAACAGCCACGCGGAGGCTCCGACGAGAAGCGCGAGTATCCCGCCTAACGTAAACGCGACCCGTCGCCATGCCGATTTGCGCGGGCCGCGTCGTGCCATGTTCGCTTCAGCTTTCACATGCCCGGGGAGGGAGTCGAACCCTCAAGAGCTTGCGCTCGGCGGATTTTGAGTCCGCTGCGTCTGCCGGTTCCGCCACCCGGGCGACCGATCCGCAATGTATCGGCCTGACGGGCAAGGCTTCAACACGACAGCAAAAGAATTGGCCACGGATTACCGCGGGTCTACACGGATCAATTCAATCAAGAAAAGAATCCGCGTGAACCCGCGAGAATCCGTGGCAGAATCTTCTTCTTGCCCTATTGAGTGGGTGGTCGGAAACGCGGCGTTGGGCGCCGCATTGACGGCCGCTGTTGGCGATCGCGCCGGCCTTCGCGCATGCGATCACGGATTTCTGGTCCACGACCGCGCATTTCCATCGCGTTGCGGCGCATCTGCTCCTGCATTCCCAACAGCTTTGCCCGCTGCGTCGGATTCAGAAAGCGCGCTAGCTCGCGCTGCTCGGACTCGAGCAAGTCGACGCGCTGCCGCTGCACGCGGATGGCACGATCCAGCAACTCGGAAATGCGCTGCTGATTCGCGCTCCCCTGATTCTGCGCCATGAGCTCGTCGCGCAGTGACATACGCACGTCGCGCTCCTGTTGGATCAGCGTGCGGCGCTGCTCCTCGAACTTGCGATTCGTTTCGCCCAACCTAACGGCTTGAGAGTCGCTGAGTTGCAGGCGCTCCTTGATGACGGCGCCGAAGCGCTCCTGAAAACGCCTCTGGACGACGTCACGGTCACGCCGCGCGGCAGTGTCCTGCGCCCCTAACGAGACGGTCGCAAGTGCGGCGGCCGCCAAACCGATCATGAAGTGTCTCTTCAACATGGTGTGTGTGTAATGACTGCTATGTGCCGACACCAGACACGCTCCCCATGAGCGTATCTGGTTCTGCAACCGGCGCGGCTTCTAGACGCAAGAGCGCGCTCAAGAGGGATTCCATTTCGTCTGCATCCAGGTCATCGAGCTCGCTCAACGACATCGCGAGGACGCGCGGTTGCGCCACACGCTGGACTGTTACCGGCGTGTCGCGTTGAACCGTGACGGCCGGAGTGTCCGGCGTGACGACGACCTGATTGTTACCGTTCTCCGATCCGCTCATCGCGGCGCGGAAAACAAGCGCCCCGGCCAGCAGCACGACGATCGCTGCCGCCGCGCGGAGCATACCTAACGAGAACGCTCGGCGCGTACGCTGACGCGGCAGCGCCGCCACGATCGCCGCTGTGTTCACCGCCGGCGTCGCGGCGTAGAGTCGCTGAACGCGCTCCAACAGCTCGAGCTCCGCTGCGCACTCCGCGCAACGCGCGACGTGTTCGCGGACTTTCGCCGCCTGGATGGCGTCGAGCCTGCCGTGCAACAGCTCCGGCAGCGCTTCGCGAATTTCGATGTTCGAGCAATCAGACATACAGGGCGTCCTTGATCGTCCGCAGCGCGTTGTGGTAGTGCACCCGCGCCGCCCCTTCAGTGGTTCCCACGACTTCAGCGATCTCCTTGTACGAAAGGCCTTCGCCTACTCGCAGTGTGAATACCTCACGCTGGGTTGGCGACAGCCGTTCAACTGCTTCCCGCACCTGCCCCTCCGCTTCCGCCGCGACAATCGAATCGAGCGCTGTGAAACCACTCGCCAACTCGACGTCGTCTATCGGCTCCGTAGCTGGCCGGCGACGCTGAGCGCGTCGTCGATCCAACACGAGCCTGCGCGCGATTGTAAACAGCCACGTTCGCAGCGAGCTCTCGCCGCGGAACGAGTCGAAGGATGAAAAAGCGCGGACAAACGTGTCCTGCACCACCTCATCCGTCTCCCGTTCCCCAAGAGTGCTCACGAAGCGTGCGATCGCCGTCGCGTGACGCTCTACGATGGCGGTCGCGGCCCTTTCATCGCCCCCAAGCCACCGCTCGATCAGCGTACGGTCGTCGCGGTCATCGGCGCGATCGGGCTGTGCTACCATGCGTGCGAGGAGTTAGACGGGGGTGGATAGGCGATGTTAAGGGCGGGGTCAGACCCCATTACGCCAATTTGAGACATCCGTCCATGCAAACTATTGGCTTTCCTCGTGTGTTCTGTCGCATTTCTGCACTTTGGAGTCTGACCCCGGGGTGGGGTCTGACCCCGGTCCTAACCCTACCTAATCCCTAACCCCTAGCGTCTTGCTGGAGCTCATTGCCCACCGCGGTATGCCGCGACTCGCCCGCGAGAACACGCTGGCGTCCTTCGGCCTCGCCTTGCAGCACGGCGCGGACGCGATCGAGCTGGACGTCCACATCAGCGCGGACGCGATCGTTGTCGTGCACCACAACGCCGAGCTGCTTGACGCCACGCCCATTTCGTCGCTGCGCGCCTCAGAACTCGCGCGATACGGCGTCCCGACGCTCGACGACGTGTGCGAGCTGGTTGGCGACCGGGCAACGCTCTACGTGGAGGCGAAGGCGCGCCGCAGCGCGTCGCCGATCGTCGAGTGCCTAACAGGTCAAACGGTGCGCGCCGCCGTGCATAGTTTCGACTACCAGCTCGTCGATGCCGTCCGCGCTCTCGCGCCCGCTCTTCCCGTTGGCTTGCTCGTGGCGAGCCGCGACGCAGACGCCGTGGCGCTCGCGCGAAAGCACGCTGTTCGCGACATCTGGCCGGCTGTCGAGTTGATCGACGCGCATCTCGTCGCCGCTCTGCATGCGCTAGGCACTCGCGTCATCGCGTGGACGGCGAACGACGTGAACGACGCGCGTCGACTGCACGAACTCGGCGTCGATGGCCTCTGCACGGACGACGTGCGCGCGATGCGGGCCGCGCTCGCGATCTAGGGTAGTCGTCGAAGGACTGTCGCTCTACCTTCCTGCTCCTCGTTCCTCAATCGGAGTCAGGAAAGTCATGCGAAGTCGACTGCTCGCCGTGGCCGCGGTGATGGCGTGTTCACGGGCTGCTCCACCTCCGGCCGCTGCTCCCGCGCCTGCTGCCGCACCAGCGACGCCGGCGACAGATACTACCAAGAAGCCTCAGCCCGGAGCCGGCGCGCTATCGGAGCCTAACGCGAACGCCTTTCCGAGCACATACAAGGCTTTCACGTCGCGCACGACGTTCATTCGCGGCGCCACTGTCATGACGGCGGCCGGGCCGACGCTGCAGAACGCGTCCGTCCTGCTGCGCGATGGAAAGATCGCCGCTGTCGGAGCGAACCTAACGCCGCCGAGTGACGCGCTCGTGATCGAAGGCGGCGGCAAGTTCGTGACTCCGGGCATCATCGACACGCACTCACACCTGGGCGTGTACGCCGCGCCGGGCGTCGACGCGCTGAGCGACGGCAACGAAGCCACGAACCCGGCGACGCCTGAAGTTTGGGCCGAGCATTCGGTGTGGCCGCAGGATCCGCAGTTCCCGCGCGCGCTGTCGGCAGGCGTCACGACGATTCAAATACTGCCGGGGTCCGCGAACCTCTTCGGCGGTCGCAGCGTGGTGCTCAAAGTCGTCCCGGCGCGCACGGTTCAAGGGATGAAATTCCCCGGCGCGAAGTACGGTCTCAAGATGGCGTGCGGTGAGAACCCGAAGCGCGTCTATCAGAACCGCGGCCCATCCACTCGCATGGGGAATGTTGCAGGCTATCGCGAAAAGTGGATTCTAGCGGAGGCGTATCGCCGACGCTGGGATGCATGGCTCGCCGGAGACAAGAAAGGCGATCCACCGTCGCGCGATCTCGCGATGGAAACGCTCGCCGAAGTCCTGCGCGGCAACATCTACGTGCACAATCACTGCTACCGTGCGGACGAGATGGCGCAGATGATCGACATCGCCAAGGAGTTCGGATACAAGATCCGTTCGTTCCACCACGGCGTCGAAGCGTACAAGATCGCTGATCTCCTCGCCGCTAACGATATCTCTGCCTCGTTATGGTCCGATTGGGGCGGGTTCAAGATGGAAGCGATGGACGGAATCCGCGCCAACCTCGCGCTCGTGCACAAAGCCGGTGCGCGTGCCATCGTGCACTCGGATGATGCCAACGGTATGCAGCGGCTGAATCAGGACGCCGCAAAATCCATGGCCGCCGCCGTGGACCTTGGCTTCACCATCTCGCAGGACGAAGCGATCAAGTGGATCACGATCAACCCTGCGTGGGCGTTAGGTCTCGACTCGCAGATCGGATCGCTCGAAGTCGGGAAGAATGGCGATGTCGTTCTTTGGGATGGGAACCCGTTCAGCATCTATTCCCGCGCCGAAAAAGTTTGGCTGGACGGCGCGATGCTCTTCGACAGGAGCGACGCGCGCGGACGCTGGCGCACCGACTTCGAGTTAGGCTACGTGCCTAACGGTGCGGGAGGGCGCTAGCAATGAAAACGCAAAGATTTGTTGCTGCCGTCGCGTTATTGGCCCTGGCGAGAATCACGGCCGAGGCGCAGGTCGT
>CBQVAZ010000234.1:0-5956 GCA_967720205.1 uncultured Gemmatimonadaceae bacterium
ACCACACACTGGGACGGCGTGCGCAACCTGGTCGCGCGCAACTTTCTGCGCGACGGCATGAAGCTCGGCGATCGCGTGTTCTTCTACCACTCGAGCGCGGACCCAACCGGCGTCGTAGGCATCTGCGAGGTCGTGCGCGAAGGGTACGCCGACTCCACAGCGCTCGACCGCAAGCACGATCACTTCGACCCCAAGTCAAAGGCCGACAAGCCAACGTGGTTCATGGTGGATATCAAGGCCGTCGCGCCGCTACCGCGCCTCGTCAGTCTCGCGGACATCAAAGCGCGCCCCGAGTTGAGTCAGATGGCGCTCGTTCGGATTGGACGACTTTCGGTCACGCCGGTGACTCTCGCTGAATGGAAGACGATCTGCAGCATGGGCGGCGCGCCAGCATCCCTCTCCAAATGAGGCCGCATTGCGCTCGTTAGGCCTGCTCGTGCTCGTTGCCGCGTGCGCCGGACAGGAAGCGACGATTGCCGTCGCTGACGTGCCGCCGGTTGTGATGAGCGCCGTGCGCGCGCGCTTCCCCAACGCCTCCGCGACCGAGGCGTCGCGTGAAACGAAGGATGGCAAAACGCTCTACGAAGTCACGCTCAAAGACGGGACACAACAGATCGATGTGACGTCTACGGCCGAAGGACAGCTCATCGAAGTCGAGGGCGGCCTCAGCGAGAGCGACTTGCCGGACGCGGTGACGCGCGCGGTCTCCACGAAGTATCCAGGCGCGAAATACAGGATCGTCGAGGACGTCAAGACGTCGGACCCTGCCGCGCCCCGCAGCAGCTATTTCGAGGTGCTCCTGGAGACGACGGACAAGCGCTTCGTCGAAGTACAGATCGCCGCCGACGGGACCATTCTCAAGGAAGAAAAGAAGTCCGGTCCCGAGGGCTGACGTTGGCGCGACTGTAGGACGCCCTTTACCTTGGTTTGTCCGCTGTAAGCCGCCACAGCACAACCTCATAAGGGGTGCCTCGGAAATGTCCCTCGCACGCTTGAGAGGAGTATCGCTCGCTGCCGTTTGTGGTTTGAGCGTCGCTGTCAGCGCGGAGACCAGCGGGCAGTCGACCGCGAAGCCAAACAACGACTTCCCCAACCCCTATTCGACGGTCGAGGGGTGGGCCAAGCTGCCCGAAGGGCGAACGTGGGGTTCGACGAGCGCCGTTGCGGTCGACAAGGACGGCACGAGCATCTGGGTCTTCGAGCGATGCGGACAGAATACGTGCGCCACGTCGAACCTGCCCGCCATCCTCAAGTTCGACTCGTCAGGCAAGCTCGTGCAGTCGTTCGGCGCAGGGATGTTCATCTCGCCGCACGGCATCGATGTCGATCGCGAAGGCAACGTCTGGGTCACGGACTGTGCCTGCACCGGTGGCCGGCCTCCGGCCGATGTGGCTGCGACCAAGGGGCATCAGGTCTTCAAGTTCAGTCCCCAGGGTAAGCTGTTGATGACCCTCGGAAAGCCAGCTGGCGCCCGTGGCGCGGACTACTTCTGGCAGCCTAACGATGTGTTGGTGGCGCCTAACGGGGATATCTTCGTCGCCGAAGGACACTCCGACGCCGACACCGCCAACGCGCGCATTCTCAAGTTCTCCAAGGACGGGAAGTTCATCAAAGCCTTCGGCAAGAAGGGGTCGGGTCCGGGCGAATTCGCCCAACCCCATGCGCTCGCGATGGACTCCAAGGGGCGTCTCTTCGTCGGCGATCGCAGCAACAACCGCATTCAGATCCTCGACCAAGACGGCAAATACATCACCGAATGGACGCAGTTCAGCAGGCCCAGTGGGATCTACATCGACAAGAATGACGTGATTTACGTGGCGGACTCGGAGTCAGGCTCTGTCGACCCCCCACACAGCGCGTGGAAGCGCGGGATTCGCGTCGGCAGCGCGAAGGACGGGTCCGTGACAGCGTTCATCCCGGACCCGGCGGCGAATCCGCCGAGTACTAGCGCGGCGGAAGGCGTCGCCGCGGACGCCAATGGAAACATTTATGGAGCGGAAGTAGGTCCCCGTGCGTTAAAACGGTACGTCAAACGGTAGACGAAGCAGCCCCACCGATTCGGGAGCGGTAACGCCTATGAAGGTGTCCTTCGAGCTGAACGGGAAAGCCACGAGCGTCGACGTCGTCCCCGACATGCCCCTGCTCTGGGTGCTGCGGGATGCGCTCGACATGAAGGGAACGAAGTACGGCTGCGGCGTTTCGCAATGCGGCGCCTGCACCGTCCATGTCGGCGGCGTCGCGACGCGCAGCTGCCAGGTCAAAGCGTCAGATGCACAAGGCGCGAAGATCACGACGATCGAAGGGTTGTCGCCTAACGGCGTGCACGCCGTGCAGCGCGCGTGGGAGGAGCTCGACGTGCCGCAGTGCGGCTACTGTCAGGCCGGCCAGATCATGTCGGCCGTCGCGCTTCTCACGAAGAACCCCAAGCCGACGGACGCCGACATCGACGCGGCGATGGACCGCAATATCTGCCGCTGCGCGACATACACGCGCATCAGACAAGCGATTCATCGCGCCGCGGCGCTCACGGCAGCCGACGGCTCACCTCCAGGCCGCGCGGGCTCACCCGCCGGTCTCGGCGCTTAGGGAGGCGCTATGGACACCGAACAGCGCGTCAATCGCCGACAGTTCCTGGGCGTGAGTGCCGTCGCAGGCGGCGGCATATTGCTCTCGACCTATCTCGAGCCTCTCAGCGCGGCGGAATCCTGGGCGCCGAAGCCGGCCAGCGACTTCACGCCTAACGCTTACATCCGGATCACACCCGATGGCGTAGTGACGATCATCGCGAAGAATCCGGAAGTCGGCCAAGGCGTCAAGACGATGCTGCCGATGCTGATCGCCGAAGAGCTGGATGTCGACTGGAAGAACGTTCGCATCGAACAGGGCGATCTCGACACAGACAAGTATCAGGCGCAAACCGCCGGCGGCAGCACAGCCACGCCAATCAACTGGCTACCGATGCGCCGCGTCGGCGCTGCGGGGCGCGCGATGCTCGTCATGGCTGCCGCGCAGACGTGGAGCGTGCCCGAGAGCGAGTGCGAAACGTCGTTAGGCACCGTGACGCACCGTGGCAGCGGCCGCAAGCTTACATACGGCGAGCTCACAGCAAAAGCAGCGACGCTCACGGCGCCGGCGCTTGAAAGCGTCCCGCTCAAGGACCCCAAGAACTTCAAGATCATCGGCCAGCGCGTCTCCGGAGTCGACAACCACTCGATCGTCACCGGCAAGCCGCTCTACGGCATCGACGTCACACTGCCTGGAATGCTGTATGCGACCTTCGTGAAGTCGCCGGTGTTTGGCGGCAAGGTCGCGACTGCAAACCTCGAGGAGATCCTCAAGGAGCCGGGTGTTCGCCGCGCATTTACTGTCGACGGCGGCACTGATCTCATGGGCTTGTTAGGCGGCGTCGCCATCGTGGCCGACAACTGGTGGGCCGCGGTCAGCGCGCGCAAGAAGTTGAACGTCACGTGGAACGAGCATCCGACCGCCACGCAGAGTAGCGTCGGCTTCGAGCAACAATCTATTGCGCTTTCAAAACAGGCCCCACAACGATCGCTGCGCCGAGACGGCGATGTCGATAGAGCCTTTAAAGAGCCCGGCGTCAAGGTAGTAACGGCGGCATACTTCTATCCGTTCATCTCGCACTCGCCGCTCGAGCCGCAGAACGCCACGGCGCATTTCAAGGACGGCAAACTGGAGATCTGGGTGCCGTCGCAGTTGCCCGCCAACGGGCGCGCGCTTGTCTCGAAAACGTTAGGCATTCCCGAGAAAGACGTCACGATCCACCTGACACGCATGGGCGGCGGCTTCGGACGCCGACTCTACAACGACTACATGGTCGAAGCCGCCTGGATCGCCAAGGAAGTCGGCGTTCCGGTCAAGCTGTTGTGGATGCGGGAAGACGACGTGCAGCACGACTTCTATCGCCCGGCTGGATGGCACTACCTAACGGGCGCTGTCGACGCGCAGGGTAAGCTGGTCGCCTGGCGCAACCATTTCGTGTCTTTCGGCGAAGGCGAGCGTTTCGCGCCGAGCGCAGGATTGGGCGCTACGGAGTTCCCCGCGCGTTTCATCCCGAATCTGGCGATCGACGCGTCAGTGATGCCGTTAGGTGTGCCGACGGGCGCGCTCCGCGCTCCTGGCAGCAATGGCATCGCCTTCGCCACGCAGACCTTTATCGACGAGCTGGCGCTCGCCGCCGGAAAGGATCCCGCGCAGTTCCGCATCGATCTCCTTTCCAACGCGCCGATCGTCGACGCACCACCGGCAAACGCTCAAGGACAGCAACAGCAGCCGATCCAGTTCGACGGTCCGCGCATGCGTGGCGTCGTCGAACTGGTTGTCGAGAAGTCAGGCTGGGGGAAGACGAAGCTGCCCAAAGGAACGGGCATGGGCATCGCCTTCCACTTCAGTCACCGCGGTTACTTCGCGGAGGTCGTGCAAGCCACGGTGAGCAAAGCGGGGATCCTCAAGGTCGATAAGGTCTGGGTCGCCGGCGACGTTGGCAGCCAGATCATCAATCCGAGCAACGCCGAGAATCAGGTGCAGGGCGCAGTGCTCGATGGAATCGCCGAAGCGCTGTCGCAGGAAATCACGATCGAAGGCGGGCGCACGACGCAGACGAATTTCAACAACTTCCGTCTGCTGCGGATGCGTCAGGCCCCGCCGATCGAGGTGCACTGGAAGCTGAGCGACATCGCGCCGACTGGAATCGGTGAGCCGGCGTTGCCCCCGCTGCCGCCGGCGTTGTGCGGTGCCATCTTCGCCGCGACGGGGAAGCGGATCCGATCGCTGCCGATATCGAAACACGACCTGAAGTGGACCTAGCTGCCGTCAGCCGCTGTCAGCTGTCCGCTGCAGGCCGACAGCTTACAGCAGCTGCCTAACGATTGGCCGGAGAACCTATGATCGTCAAGCGCGTGGTTTCTCGTCGCGGTTTCGTCGGGGGTGTCACGACTGCGTTAGGCTATCTCACCCTGAAGCCCGGCGCGCCGCTCTGGGCGCAAGTGGCGCAGGATCCGGCGCCGCGGCAGCAGCGGACAGCCGACGAATACGACGGCTTCGCCAAGCTGGCCAACAACGAGAATCCATACGGGCCCAGCGATGCGGTGCTGAACGCGATGACAAAGGCGTTCAAGTACGCCAACCGCTATGGCTACCCGGACGGCGGCATCGTCGAGGAGATCGCCAAGCATCACGGCGTCAAGCCGGAGAACGTGATGTTAGGCGCCGGCTCGGGTGAGATACTCGACGTCACCTGCAACGCGCTCCTGCGCGACGACAAGAAAGTCGTCGGCTCCGATCCGTCGTACAACATCCTGTACTCGCACGCAACCGGAATCAAAGCGGACGTCATCAAGGTCCCCCTGCTCGCGAACTACGACCAGGACATCGACGGGCTCGTTAGGGCGACGCGCATGAATCATCGCGACGTCGGATTCCTGTACCTGTGCACGCCGAACAATCCAACCGGCCGCGTTCTCACGAAGGCGCAGATCAAGCAAGTCCTCGACGGTATCCCGGAGGACGTCCCGGTGCTGATCGACGAGGCATATCACCACTTCGTGGAAGATCCGGCATACGCGACGTCGATCCCGTACGTGCTCGAAGGACGTCGAGTGATCGTGGCGCGCACATTCTCCAAGATCGCGGGCCTCGCCGGCATGCGACTCGGCTACGCCGTCGCGCCGCGCGATCTGCTGCAGCAGATGCGCCCCTATGGCACGGGGAGCGTGAACGCGATCGTAAAGTGGGGCGGCGTCGCGGCGCTCAAGGACATCGAGTCGCAGGAGAAGGTGAAACGAGTGACGCTGGAGCTGAGAAAGAAAACGACGTCCGAGCTCAACTCGTTAGGATTTCCCTGCATTCCGTCCGAGGCCAACTTCTTCATGGTGCACGTGAAGCGGCCAGTTCTGCCCGTGATCGAAGAGTTCCGCAAGAAGATGGTGCTCGTCGG
>CBQVAZ010000235.1:0-5938 GCA_967720205.1 uncultured Gemmatimonadaceae bacterium
ACGATGCTCGCTGCACCTAACGCGGCGCCACCAAATGTGGCAGCAACACTGACGAGGAGTGCGCTATCCAACAAACGCCGTATGCGCCGCGCGCGCGTTCCGGCTTGAGATGTTGAGCGCTCAGCAGGTGGCCGCGCGACACCCTGCTGTCGCAAGGCAAGACAGAGATCGTCAATCGTGTATCCAGCGTGCAGAACGCGCTTGAGTTTGCGGAAGCGATAAAACCCGTGCGTCGCCAGCGGGAGAAGTGCCAGACCTAGCGCGCCCAAGGTCAGCGGTGTGCTTCCGAAAGTGAAGGAACTGATTCCGATGAAGCCGAGCGTTCCGCTCCACGCCGCGTACACCGCTGCCGCCGGATCGGGTTCAGACATCCATTGTGTTACTACTTGTGGAAGCTGAGGTGCGGGCTGAGCCGCCTGCGCAATGGCCTCGGCAAACAGCTCGGCGTTTGCGAAGCGGTGCTCCGGCTTGGGCGCCCGGCAGCGCGCGAGCGCTCGACCCAATGACGCCGCCACGTCATCCGCGACGATGGCCGTGGGAGCGGCGCCGTCACCGCCGGAGGGAAGACGGCCCGTCAACGCGAGATGGCCAAGAATGCCTAACGAATAAATGTCGCTGCGGCTGTCGAGGGCCAGTCCACTTGCCTGTTCCGGACTCATGAACGCTGCAGTGCCCATCACAGCAGAAGACCCCGGCACCGACCCCGATCGTGCCACTTCCGCAATCCCGAAGTCGGAAACGAGCGCTCGACCTGTGCCTGCTTCGAGCAGAATGTTGTCGGGTTTTATGTCGCGGTGCACGACGCCGCGTGCGTGCGCGTGTGCGAGTGCCCACGCAATCTCTCGGAGAACACGCGCGGCCGCTGTCGGAGAGAGCGGCCCACGGGCTCGCAGCCGCTCGCCAAGCGTTTCGCCCTCAACATACGCCATGGCGATGAACGCGAAGCCGCCCAGTTCTCCCACGCGATAAATGGGAACGATGTGCGGATGTGAGAGACTCGCCGCAAGGCGAGCTTCTCTCAGGAAGCGGTCGCGCAGCTCGCGCTGTTCGGCGAGACTCGGTGGCAGGATCTTGAGCGCAACGAGTCGGTCCAGCTCGACCTCGCGCGCGAGATAGACGACTCCCATTCCCCCGCGTCCCAGCTCACGAACGAATGAGTATTGGCCCGCGAAGGCGCGCTGAAGATCGTAGAGGTCCGTTTGCGTGATCATCGCCCGTTCCGTTGGCTCGCGGCGCGAGAGGTAAGTCGCGCTCTCTTATAGATGTGCCCGGGGGAGGAAACGTCACGGGACACTTCGGCCTCAGGTCGTGTGTCATTTACCTAACGAGTGAAATGCTGTGGTTCCTTAATGGTGGAGCAATGGCGTAGAAGTTCGCGGTCCAGTACGCCATGGGACCGGCACGCGACCAACATGCGCAGCAGCTGTGTGACTGACGTCACGCGCATGAACCGAGTCGTCACGAGAAATTGCGGTATGAGCCGCGCGTTGTCCCCCGCGCTGGCGCTCGCTTTGCCTTAGGAGGGCAACTCTATGAAGTCATTTCTGCGCGTTCTTTTGTGCGGGGGGACAGCCATCGTGGCTGCGTGCGGCGATGCGACTGGATCGGGCAGCGGCCGAGTCGCCATACGGTTCGGAACCGAACCATCAGCAGGCTCACGCGCTGTCGTCGATGGATCGAACGCCGCGCTTTCGGTTGCGGCGGCAGACGACATAACCGCAACAGGGACAAACGGGGCACTCAAGATCGAAGACATCCAACTCATCGTCTCCGAAGTGACGCTCAAGCGCGCGGAAAACGATGAGTGTCGGCACGAAGTGAAAGGGGAGGAGGCGCGTCATGAGGGCGAGAAACGCCATGAGGAGAACGCAGAGTGCAAGAAGTTCGAAGGTGGGCCTTTCCTCGTCGACCTCCCGTTAGGCGGTGGCGTCGTGACGGTGCTCGAGGGCGACGTTCCGTCGGGGACGTTTCGCGCCGTCGAGTTCGAGATCGACGATTTCGAAGCCGATGACGATGACGACGCTGCTGAGCGGCAACACGCCAGCGCGCTGCTGACTCAGCTTCGCGTGCTGTATCCGAATGCTCCGGCGCGGGCCAACATGATCGTCAAAGGAACTTTCACGCCGACGAACGGCGCGGCGAAGCCTTTCATCGTGTACTTCAACGCCGACATCGAAATCAAACAGAGGTTCGAGACGCCGCTCAAGGTCGAGGACGGCGCTGGAATCACGGTGCGCATCGACCCCACGAAGTGGTTTATCCGCGGGAATCAGGTGCGCGACCTTTCCGCACTCGATGGCAAGTTGGTGGAATTCGAGTTCGAGATGCGGCAGGGATTCATCAAAGTCGATTGCGATCGCTGAGCCGACTTGGGACGACGACCTAAACCGACAAAGGCCGAGCGCGATGTGCTCGGCCTATGTGATGTCGGGTCGTCCGGCGCCACGGAGCCTACAATGGCATCAGCGCGTCAGCTTCAACGTTCTCCGGCTCGGACTCAGTGAATTCATCGACGAACCGCATGAAGAGTGTGACCACCGCGGGTTCGAAATGCGTCCCCGACTGCTGAGCGATGTGTGCGCGCACCTTCTCAATGGGCCACGCCGGCCGGTATGGGCGGTCCGATCGCAGCGCATCCCACACATCCACGATCGCGAAGAGCCGAGCGGCTAAGGGAATCTGATCACCCTCGAGGCCGCGCGGATATCCTGAACCATCCCACTTCTCGTGATGGCAGTACGGGATGTCGAGCGCAGGACGCAGATGCGCGATCGGCGACAGAAGCTCATACGCGTAAACCGGATGCTGGCGCATCACCACCCATTCTTCGTCGCTGAGCTTTCCAGGCTTGAGAAGAATCGCGTCCGGTACTCCCATCTTGCCGATGTCGTGGAGCAGCGCGCCGCGGCGAATGTGCACAAGCTCCGGTTTTGGGATACCAGCCATGCCCGCCAGCTTCACAGTCATTTCTGTCACACGACGCGAGTGGCCTTCCGTTTCCTTGTCGCGCAGATCCAACGCACGCGCCCACCCTTCAATCGTCGTGTCGTAGGCCAGCGCCAAGTTGGTGTTTGATCGCTGCAGATCCGAGAACGATTGGACGCTTTCCACAGCCATGGCGGCCTGTCCAGCCAGCGCCTCCGCGAACTGGAGCCACTTGAAGTCAGCGGCGAAAGGTGCGCGAAAGCCTAACGTGAGCACGCCGATGAGCTGTCCCTTGGCAATGAGCGGGATCGCATACAGCGACTTGACCTCTTCGTCAGACGTTACTGCGGCCACGGTCTCGGACCGCGCGACAGTCGCATCGCTGACATTCGGGACCGCAATCGTGCGCCGCTCGAGCGCGGCCTTTCCGGTGACACCGTCGCCCAAACGCATCGTTATACGTTCCGCCGCCTGACTGCGCCAACCGCTACTCGCCGCAATGTCGAGGGTCAAAGCGTGCGGATCGAATAAGAATACCGTGGCGCCGTCGACGTCGAGTCGCGCTCTGATTTCGGCCAATATGGTTCGCAGTACCAATTGCAAGTCGGTCGTGCCGAGGATCGCGAGATCGATCGCGCGTAGCGACTTGAGTTGATCGAGCTGCCGTTCAATCTGGTGAGTCGCGCTTGATAACTCCTCCGTGCGCTGCTGCACACGCGCATCCAGTTCTCTATTCAACTCCTGCGTGGCCTGCTCGGCACGTCGTCGCTCGCTCACCTCGCGATGCACAATCCGGAACGTGAAAAACAGGAGGAGGATGCTGCACACCCCTCCCGCTGCCATAACGAGAACTGTGTTCCGTGCACTTGTCGATGCGGCAACGGAACGCTGCCGCAATGTCTCGCCTTCCGCCGCTTTCATTTCGGCGACGAGGACGCGAATTGAATCCATCGTCTTCTTGCCCTGACCGGATTGCACGGCGTTTTGCGCCGAGTCAAAGCCCACGTTGCGGCGCAGCTCGATGACTTGCCTAACGAAATCAAGCTCGGACTGCAGGAACGGCTGGAGGTTCTCCAGTCGGCGCTGCTGCGAGGAATCGCCGCGAATGAGATCGCGAAGCTCTTGGAGCCGCTCGGCAAGGCCGCCGTTACTCGCTAAGGCCGCATTGTACGGCTCGAGGTATCGCTCATCGCCTGTGATGACGTATCCGCGTTCCGCATTCTGAGCATCTTCGAGCAGCGAGATCGTCCCTTCAATCTTCTGAAGCGTCGTCTGCGCTTCGGCAGCCCAATGACGCGTCCGCATCAGCGAACGGAGGTTGAGCGCGGCGAACACCCCAACCGCGAGCAGGATAAACCCCGCGAAGCTGAGGCCGACCGGTGGAGAAAACCCCGCTGGGAGCGAGGCAGTGGGGAGCTGAGGCGCCGGACGCTGTACTGACATCCTCTGCAGACGAACAGGCAGCGCCCTTGGTAAGGCGGTTGCCTGCGGTAGACAGACCGAGCGAGCGCAGGGACGCTAAGGCTCAGAAAACGGGCGACTCCCCGTGAATCTCTTGACGGCTCGGCAGGCGTGGCGTACTATAGCCGCAACCGATATATCCACTATGGCTATAACTAAAGCGGATCGACGCACGGCGGAGCCCGACGTGGACCTCGCCACTGGATCCGCGCTCCCGCTCACTCCAGCTGTCTTTCATATCATGCTCGCCTTGGCCGATGGCGACTCTCATGGCTCCGGCATCATGCAGGAAGTCGACGCGATGACGGGCGGCAAGATGCGCCTCGGCCCCGGCACGCTATATCGCTCCATGCAGCGCATGGAAGTCGACGGCTACATCGAAGAGCTGCCGCTGCGCCTGGACTCGGAGCACGACGACGAGCGGCGACGCTACTATCGCCTAACGCCACTCGGCTTCGCCGTGGCACGCGCGGAGGCGGTGCGACTGGCCGCGCTCGTAGATGCCGCGGCGCAGCGGCGACTGCTAGGCCGCTCACGACGAGGCTCCTCATGACGACGTCGCGCGTGCCGGAGGATTTTCACACAATCACGCCGCATCTCGTGGTGCGTGGCGTCGTGGAGGCCATTGCGTTCTACGCGCGCGCGTTCGGTGCGCACGAGTTGCTGCGCCACGCCGCCCCTGATGGCGAGCGCATCATGCATGCGGAGCTGCTGTTAGGCGATTCGCGCTTCTTCGTCGTCGACGAATACCCCGAGTCGCCCTGGTCCCCGGAATCGCTTGGCGGCTCGCCGATCACGCTGCACCTCTATGTGGAGGATGTCGACGCGATGTTCGATCGCGCCGTCGAGGCCGGAGCCACGGAGATGATGCCGGTGCAGGACTGCTTCTGGGGCGATCGCTATGGAATGCTGCTGGATCCGTTCGGACATCGCTGGTCGATTGCGAGCCGGTTGGAAGATCTGTCTCCGCAACAGCTCAAGGAACGCGCCGAGACCTATGCCAAAGAGAATCCCTGGTGACGCACATGCCTAACAAATCGAAAGAAGTCGACGCGTACATCGCCAAGTCTCCGGACTTCGCGAAGCCGATCCTCACGAAGATTCGAGAGCTATTTCATCAAGGCTGCCCGGAGCTGGAAGAAAAGATCAAGTGGAGCGTGCCATCGTTCGAGTACAAGGGGATGATGGGAGGGATGGCCGCGTTCAAGCACTACGTGACGTTCGGCTTCTGGAAGCAATCGTTGATGAAGGATCCGAAGGGGATCTTCGAGAAGGACCGACCGATGGCCTCGGGCCGCCTAACGTCCGTGGCCGATCTGCCACCGGACAAGGTCCTCGTCGCGTACGTCACGGAAGCTGCCGCGCTGAATGAAAACGGCGTCAAGGTGCCGCGGCCGCCGCGAGCCAAGGTCGCCGCGCAATTGCGCGTGCCCTCGGATCTCGCTAGCGCACTCAAGAAGAATGCGAAGGCAAACGCGACATTCACGGCCTTCAGTGCATCACAGCGGAACGAGTACGTCGAATGGATAACCGAGGCGAAACAGGACGCGAC
>CBQVAZ010000236.1:0-5935 GCA_967720205.1 uncultured Gemmatimonadaceae bacterium
TCGTAGTGGCTGGTCACAGTAAATGGAAACAGATCAAGCACTACAAAGCCGCGACCGACGCGAAACGCGGCGCGCTGTTTACTAAACTCATTCGTGAAATCACAGTCGCGGCGAAGCACGGTGGCGGCGACCCTAACGGCAATCCTCGGCTGCGCACGGCCATCGACACCGCGAAAAGCGCGTCGATGCCAAAGGAAAACATCGATCGCGCAATCAAGAAAGGTACCGGCGAGCTGGAAGGCGTCGAATACCACGAGGTCCTGTACGAAGCGTTCGCGCCGGGCGGAGTGGCGCTGATGATCCAGGCGCTCACCGACAACGCAAACCGAACCGTCGCGGAAGTGCGCCTGCGCCTCTCTCGCAACGGCGGCAACCTTGGGGCGACGAACTCGGTTGCCTGGATGTTCGAACGGAAGGGCCAGATCTACGTGAGCGCTACGGCGTACCCTAACGAAGACCAAGCGATGGAAGCCGCGCTCGACGCCGGGGCGACGGACTTCGAGCGCGAGGACGATCAATACATCATTTCGACCGACGCCGCGGACTTTCACACCGTTCGCAGTGCGCTCAGCAGCAAGGGCGTGAACCCTGCCGAGGCCGAAATCGCGTGGATTCCGCGGCAGACCGTGCGGGTGGAAGGCAAGGATGCCGAGGGTGTCATCAAGCTGATCGAGCTACTGGAGGATCTGGACGACGTGCAAAAGGTCGACGGCAACTTCGACATGGACGTTTCCGCGATGACCGCCTAACGTTCACGCGTGCTCTGTCTCGGCATCGACCCGGGGACGGCTGTTACTGGATATGGCGTCGTGCGCTGCGCGACGCCGGGCGGAGGTTCTCTCTCCCTGGTCGAGTGCGGGGTGATCCGCACGCGAGCACGTGACGACCTGCCCGCTCGCCTCAACGAGATCTTCGACGGCGTCCGTGAGCTGATAGCGAGGCACAATCCCGTGATGGTGGCCGTCGAGGACGTTTTCTATCAGAAGAACGTCCGTACGACGCTGACGTTAGGTCACGCGCGCGGGGTCATCCTGCTCGCGGCGCAGCAGGCATCCCTGCAGATCCACGAATACGCACCGGCTGACATCAAGAAAGCGATTGTTGGCAACGGCTCGGCGACAAAGGAACAAGTGCAGTTCATGCTGACGCAGTTGCTGCGGCTCAAGTCGGCGCCGGAGCCGAGTGACGCGTCCGATGGGGTCGCGGCCGCGGTGACGTGCCTCATGCGCGCGCATCTGCGCGCCCCGATGCTCACGCTGCCAGTGCGCGGCGGCCAAGCGGTGCTGCGACCGACATGATTTCGCAGGTCAGCGGTACGTTGGTCACGAAGGCGCTCGATCGCATCGAGGTGACGACGCCGGGAGGCGTCACCTACGAGCTGGCGGTGCCGCTCTCGGCGTACGAGGCTCTACCTAACGTGGGCTCTCAGGTCACGCTGCAGACTCACGTGGTGGTCCGTGACGACGATTGGCAGTTGTTCGGCTTCCCGACTGCGTTCGAGCGGCGACTGTTCCGACGGCTGCTTGGTGCGACCGGAGTCGGCCCGGCGCTCGCGCTCGGCATGCTCTCGACGCTGAGCGCCGAGCGTGTGTTGCAGGCAATTCAAGCGCGGGATGTCGTCACGCTGCAGTCAGTGCCGCGCGTGGGGAAGAAGAAGGCGCAGCAACTCATCCTCGATCTGGCCGACAAGCTGGGCGACCTGCAGGAGCCTGGTGAAGCGCCGTCGGGGGTAGGCGGGAGCCGCGACGGTGTGAGCCAGGACGCCGTGCGCGCACTCGCCGCGTTAGGCTACGGCCAGGGGGACGCTGAGCGCGCCGTACGGACCGCTATCGATCGGCATCCAGCAGCCCAGCATAAAGCGCCGGATCTCATTCGTGCCGCGTTGGCCGAGCTTACCAGCCGTTAGAGCTCCTTGCGGCAATAGGATCAAGATCAAGGGCCTCACCGCGGACAAACGCGGACAAGGGCTATGACAAATGCGGTTGTTTAAGAAAACTACTCAGCGTTAGTCCGCGCTGTGTCTGCGTTAGTCCGCGGTGAAGCAGTTGCAGGAACACGACGCTGCGAACGAACCGTGCCATGCGAAACGGAGCTAAACAGTGGCCGGTTCCGTGGCGGGTATCGCTGCATCTGTCCGACGCGTCGCGCGGGCGAAGAGCAGTAGCGCGATGATGCCTAACAGCGCGGCTGAATAGAACGGCGCGCCGGGCAGCAGCACGGGCGCATCATCTCTGGTGAAGAATCGGAAGATCTGCGTCATGAACGGCGGCCCAATGATCGTCGCCAGGCTGAAGACACTCGCGACGCCGCCCTGAAGCTCGCCCTGCGACCGCTCGGACACTTGCTGCGACATGAGCCCGTTGATGGAAGGGTACACCAGCCCCGCGAACGCGAAGATCGGCATGAACGTGTACATCATCCAGGTGCGACTCGCGATGGCGTAACCAAAAAAGCCTAACGAGCCAAGAGTGAGGCCAGTGAGGGCGGCACGGCGCTCGCCCATGCGCGGAATCAGCACGCGCGTAAGTCCCCCCTGCACGATGGCGATCGTGACTCCCGCCGCCGCGAGTGACGCGCCAACCAGCGCCTCGGACCATCCGAACTTGAACATCGTGTAAAACGACCAGGCACTCGGCAGCGCCTGATGCGCCAGCTGCCAGACGAACATCGCGCCGATCATCGCGAGCACGCCCGGATAGTGCCGCAGATGCTGCAGCGTCCCGAGCGGATGCGCGCGTGTCCAGTGGAACGCACGACGCCGATCCGGCGGCAGCGATTCGGGGACGACGAAGAATCCGTAAAGCACGTTGAGCAGCGCGAGTCCTGCCGCGGCGAAGAACGGCGCGCGGGAGCCGAGCCCGCCTAACAAGCCGCCGATTGCGGGGCCGACGATGAAGCCGATGCCGAATGCCGCGCCGACGAGACCGAAGCTCTGCGCGCGTTTCTCGCGCGGTGTGACGTCGGCGATGTATGCCGTCGCGGTCGTATACGCCGCGCCCGCGATCCCCGCGATCGCTCGGCCGATGAACAGCCATACGATCGTGCGCGAGAATCCCATCAACAGGTAGTCAATGCCAAACGCGGCGAGTGACAGGAGGAGGACCGGGCGGCGGCCGAAGTGATCGCTGAGGTTGCCGATGATCGGCCCGAAGAAGAACTGCATGATGGCGAATGCGAAGAGCAGCCATCCACCGTAGATCGCCGCGCGGCTTAGACCTTCGCCGGTCAGCTCCATGATCAGTTCCGGAGTGACGGGCAGGATGATCCCGAAGCCGATCGTGTCGACCAGGACCGTGATGAAGATGAAGGCGAGCGCGTGCGCGCCTGGACGTCGGGCGATCATGCTAACAGCGGGGTCAGACTCCGTATCGGGTCGAAGCGAATCAGGCGCGAAGGCAACGGATCAAGGAGTCTGACCCCGTTGTTGCACAGCGCACTGCGCGTCGGCGGACTATACTGTGCTGCACTGCGACGTCTGGCAACCGAGCCCCCCGAGTCCATGCCCGCAACACGCACAGCGACGTTCACCGAGTCCGTCATTCGTGAGATGACCCGCGTCGCGATGGAGGCCGGCGCGATCAACCTCGCGCAAGGCTTCCCCGACTTCCCCATGCCGCAGGCGATGAAGGATGCAGCGTGCGCCGCGATCAACAACGACATCAATCAGTACGCAGTGACGTGGGGCGCACCCGTGCTGCGTCAGGCGCTCGTGGCGAAATACGCGAAGACGTACGGCTTCGAGTTCGAGCACGATCGCGAGCTGACTGTGACGTGCGGCGCAACCGAGGCGATGGCTGCAGTCTTTCTGGCGCTGATCGACCCTAACGAGGAAGTCATCGTGTTCGAGCCGTGGTACGAGAATTACGGCCCCGATGCCATTCTCGCGGGCGCCAAGCCGGTCTTCGTTCCACTCGAGCCGCCCGATTGGAAGTTCGATCCGGATCGGCTGCGCAAGGCGTTCAGTAACAAGACGCGCGCGATCATCGTGAACACGCCGCACAATCCGACGGGGCACGTCTTCACGCGCGAAGAGCTGCAGCTCATCGCCGATCTGTGCATCCAGCACGATGTGTGGGCCTTCACCGACGAGATCTACGAGCACATTCGTTACACGGGCGAGCACTTGCTGCTGGCGCAGTTCCCCGGCATGCGCGAGCGCACCGTGACGATCTCCGGATTGTCCAAGACGTTCAGCTGCACGGGATGGCGCCTGGGGTACGCGATCGCGCCACCTAACGAGACGGGGGCGATTCGCAAAGTGCACGATTTCCTGACTGTCGGCGCACCGGCGCCGCTGCAGGCGGCCGGCGCGGTCGGCCTCGCGTTCGGTCCCGAGTACTATGACGCGTTGTCGCAGGAGTATTGCGAACGGCGCGAGCTGCTGTGCCCTGCCCTGCGCGAGGCTGGATTTCAGTTCTCGACGCCGGAGGGCGCGTATTACGTGCTCACGGACTTTTCGCGCATCCGGGATCAGGACGACCGCGAGTTTGCGCTCTGGCTCACGCGCGAGATCGGGATCGCCACGGTACCGGGGTCGTCGTTTCACTCGTCAGGCGGCGGCAAGCGCATGACGCGCTTCGCCTTCTGCAAGAAACGCGAGACGCTCGAACGCGCCGTGGAGCGACTCGCGAAGCTGCACACCTAACGACTGTGCTCGGGCGCATTCGGGCCCTGGCGCGGCGCACGCGCGATCGTGTAGTCGTCGCGCTCTTCCCGCCGCGCGACCCGTGGGCTCGTCTCGCGATCCGGCCACCCGTGCACGCTTTCGGCCCTGGCGCGCGGCAGGACTTCGGCTGGTACTTTCAGGGCGCGAGTGAGATTGACGTTAGGCAAGTCGCCGATGTTATCGCCTGGTTGGGCCAATGCGAGTACACGAGCGACGCTGAGGCGTACCAGGTGAACGACTTCTGGCAGCATCCGCGCACGTTCGAGCTCATGCGTCGAGGAGACTGCGAGGATTTCGCGCTGTGGGCATGGCGCAAACTGGTCGAGCTTGGCGTCGACGCGCAGTTCGTCGTGGGATACGCCACTGCCGGTCCCGAATCAGGACGGCGCCACGCGTGGGTGCTGTTCCGCGACGGAGGGACTGAGTACCTCCTCGAGCCCTGCCAGCGTAGCGTCGAGCACGCCTTGCGTCCGCTGGACGACGTGCGCGACGCGTACTTCCCGGAGTATGGCGTAGACGCGCGCAAGCAGCGCTTCACGTTCGCGGGCTACATCGCGGCTCGGTCGCGGTCGCGAGCCGCTACGCGGCGCTAAGGACGCACTGTTATCGCAGCGGCTTCTGCTAATGGCAGCGCACTGGTGGGGCTTCTCCGACGAGGTCTCTGAAGATGCTGCGATGCTCAGGATGCTTCGATTCTTTTGAGTTGTGGCGGCAACAACTTTCAATCAAAGCATCTCCCGCATCTGAGCATCTTTACCTATCGTCGTAAGCCTTGGCCATGTGCGCCGCCCTAAGCTCGATCACCTTTCCTTGCCAGATCCGCAGACACTTGTTGTGAAGGTGCAGGTGCCTTCCGGTTAGGCTTTACTGAATCAGACTTGTTCCGGCAATTCGAACGAAAAAAGGTCGGTTCAGGACCAAAGTGAAACAGAAGCCCAGCCTCCAGGCTCGTCGCTTTCAAATAGTTGTACAGCTGACGACTTGCACTTCGATCCAGCTTCTTCGCAGACTTCGATTCGACGACGACAACGTCGTCAACAATCATATCTAGACGCTGCGTCGCGAGCTCTTCTCCCTTGTAATAGATCCTCACGCTTACTTCGCGCGCGACACGATGACCACGAGCGCGCAGCTCGCGCTCGAGAGCCATGGTGTACACATGCTCGAGATAAGCGAAGCCGAGCGTGTTATAAACCTCATAGAACGCGCCGATGATGGAGTGCGTCAGAGCTTGAGTGACCTGTGGCAGTCGCGGCATAAGTCATTATT
>CBQVAZ010000237.1:0-5932 GCA_967720205.1 uncultured Gemmatimonadaceae bacterium
GGATCGGATCACGCGCGTGCCGGCGTATGTGATTCCGGCGCTCGTAGCGCGCGAGATCTGGCCAGGGCGGTATGCACTGCTGCATAGCGTCACGCGCGACGATTCGCTTCCGACTGTTCGGCAGCTCATGCGGTTCGCCGGTTTCGTCGATGGATGGAGTGAGCATGCGCGCGCGCTCGTTGGCGAGCTCGGCTTGTACACCGATCGTCTTCACGCGTACGGCGCGCTGATGCTGGAGCTGGAAGCCACGGCGCGGATGGTGGCGGACATCGGCCTGCACTATTACGGGTGGACATACCCCGAGGCGGTCCGCTATTTGCGCCTGCATAGCGTCGATCCGGGCTCGGCGGCGAGCGATGTATTGCGCATCGCGATCGCGGAACCGGCGAGAGCCGTTGCCGCGAAGATTGGAAGTCGTGAGTTGGCGGGACAACGAGCGTGGGTGCGTCGGCAGTTAGGTGCGCAGTTCGATGACGGCGCGCTGCAGCGCGAGCTGTTTCGAGTAGGTGCGTTGCCGCTGCCGATTCTGACGCAGCATCTCGCGTGGTATGTGTGGAAGACGAAGCAAAAGAACCAGGGGATAGGGGATGGACAAGCAAGGTAAGAAAGGAGCACGAATGGCAAGCCTAACGAATCTGCGCTGCGTCATGCTCGTCGCTTTCGCAGCCGCATGTGCGACGAATCCCGTCACTGGACGGCGCGAGCTGTCGCTCATTTCCGAATCGCAGGAAATCCAGATGGGGCAGCAGGCCGCGCAGCAAACGCTGGCAAGCATGCCCGAAATCCCGGATGCCGGAATGAAGTCACTCGTGAGCGCGATGGGACTCAGGATCGCCCGCGCCTCCGAGCGACCGAACCTTCCCTGGGAGTTTCACACGCTGGACGATCCGACCGTGAACGCATTCGCGCTTCCGGGCGGGTTCATCTTCGTGACACGTGGGCTCGTGACGCACATCAATAGTGAAGCGGAGCTCGCGCAGGTTGTCGGTCACGAGATCGGTCACGTCACCGCGAAACACAGCGTCTCGCAGCTGAGCAAGGCGCAGATCGCGACGATCGGCTTGGGTGTCGGATCGATTTTCTCCAGCACGGTCGCCTCGTTAGGTGGCGTGCTGCAGACCGGACTCTCCCTGGCATTCCTCAAGTTCAGCCGCGACGACGAGAACCAGGCCGACGAGCTCGGCTTCAAGTACTCGCTGGCTCAGAAATACGACGTGCGCGAAGCGGTGGACGTGTACGAAATGCTGCAGGCGCTTGGCGCCCAGAGCGGGGGGAAATTACCGGAGTGGCAGAGCACGCACCCGGATCCGGGGAATCGCGTTACGGCCTTGCGGCAGCGGATTGCCGCCTTACCACCTGGGTCGCTCAACGGCCTCACCATCAACGAAGACAGCTTTCTGCGCCTCCTCAACGGCATGGTGTACGGCGACAATCCTCGGCTGGGCTTCTTCCGCGGCACGACATTCATGCACCCGGATCTCCGGTTCGAGTGGCAGCTGCCTAACGGTTGGCAGACGGCGAACCTCCCCGATGCGGTGGTAGGTCAGTCACCCGCGAAGGATGCCGTCATTCAGCTCCAGGTAAGCCAGACGGCGTCCGTCGTGGATGCGCTGCGCGCCTTCTTTGCGCAGCAGGGAATTCAGCAGGTGTCAGGCGGAACAACAACGGTCAACGGGAATCAAGCCGCCATTGGAGAATTCGACGCGCAAACGCAGAGCGGGACAGTGCGCGGAATGATCGCGTTCATTCGCTACAACAACACGACCTACGGCATCCTGGGCTACTCGCCCGTGCAGCGGTACGCTTCGTATCAGAACGTCTTCCGAACGAGCATCGGATCCTTCAGGCAGCTGACCGATCAGAGCGCGCTCAATGTGCAGCCGGCGCGGATCGAGATCGTCACGCTACCACGCGACATGTCAATCGACACGTTCATTCAGACGTATCGGAGCTCGGTGCCTGACGACGAAGTGAAGTTGATCAATGATGCGCCAACGGGGACGCAATTGAAGCAAGGAAAGCTGGTTAAGCGTGTTGTCGGTGGAGTGAGCTAGCTGACAGCTGCGGTCAGCTAGCAGCTGCAGGCTGTCGGCTGTCAGCTTTAGTGGCTAACGAAGCGGTGGAGTTGATGTCGGAGGTCGACGGTGATGAGTTGCCTGTTCGTATGCGTACGCGAGCTTGATCAGCGTCGGCTCGCTCCAGGCACGACCGAAGAATTGCAATCCCGAAGGAAGAACGCCGCCGCGTAGATATCCCATCGGCACCGTGATCGCCGGGAAGCCGGTGCTTGGCGAGAACAGTTGATTATTGTCGCCGTGCGGCGTGTTGAGATCGCCGATCAGGCGCGCCGGATTCGACCAGGATGGATACGCGACGGCGTCGAGGCGCAGCCTGTCGAACATTCTGGTGACTGCGTCCCGCAACCCAGCGCGAAACGCGTCTCGACTTTTGCAGCCGGGGTTCTCGTCAGGCGTTCCTTCGACAGCCTGCGCTGTCTCCAGCCGTTTCTCGATGCTCGGGTGGAAGCGGCGCGAACGCAGAACGTCATCCACAGTCTTCAGTGGAACTCGATCGCCGCGTGCTGCTAGAAAGCCGTTCAGGTCATACTTGAACGTGTTGCACGCGCCCGTTTGCTGACGCCGCAGAGAATCGAGCTCGGGGACGATGGCCGAATCGATGATCGTCGCGCCCTGTTTGCGCAAATCATCGAGCGCGCGCTGAAAGAGCTGTACGACCTCGGCGTCGGTGGTTGGCGACTCATATGCCTGGCGCAGCACACCGATGCGCGCGCCGCGCAGGCCGTTCGCGTCGAGGGCCCGCGAATAGTTAGGTACAGGCCGTCCGCGACTTCGCGCTGTCACGCTGTCGTCAGCATCCTCGCCCACGATCACCTGAAATATCGCCACCGCATCGGCGACGCTGCGGGCCATGGGCCCAGCGACGTCGGCTCCCATAAAGAGCGGAACGACCCCACCTCGGCTCGTTAGGCCCATCGTGGAGCGAATCCCCACGAGTGCCTGATGCGCCGAGGGTCCGCGAATCGAGTTGCCGGTGTCGCTGCCCAGTCCGACCGCGGCGAAGCTCGCTGCCACGGCGGCGGCTGTACCGCCGCTGGAGCCAGCCGTCACGCGATCGAGCGCGTAAGGATTCTTGGAATAGCCGGGAAGAATCGAGCTGACTGTCTCGTACGGCGAGAACGCGAACTCCGCCATGTTGGACTTGGCGAGGATCACCGCACCGGCGTCGCGTACGCGCTTCACCTGAAAGGCATCCTTCGCGGCCATGTAGCCGGCAAGCGACAGTGAGCCAGCTGTTGTCGGCATGTCGACCGTCTCGAAGTTGTCTTTCACGACAATCGGGATGCAGTGAAGCGGGCCGCGCGCGCCGCCGCGCATCAGCACGCCGTCGAGCGAATCGGCGATTGCGCGGGCGCGCGGATTGATCAGGATGATGCTGTTGATCGACGGCCCATTCTTGTCGTAGGTGTCGATGCGGCGGAGATAGTGTTCGACGACCTGGCGGCACGTTAGGCGCTTGTCAGTGAGCGCGGCCGCCAGATCTGCGATCGAAATCTCTTCGATCTGAGGTGTAGCGGCTATCTGCGCGACCGTGCGCTGTGGAGAGGCGGCCAGCGTCGCCAGCAATATGCCAGCGCCGATTATCGAATGGTTTCTCATGGCTTGTGAGTGAGCGAACGCCAGATGACGGCGACCAACAGCTACGCGCGCGACTCTCCGGACGGCGAGCGGGCATCGCGACGTGGGTCGAAGATGAGTTCGAGCCCGATCTTGCGCCATCCCGCTGCGACAAACGCATCCGTTGCCTCGCTGCGAACGGCGGAGGCCTCGTCGATCTGGCGGATACGATACTCACGCAACGAGGCCGTGTTGTTCGCGGCTTGTTGGCGCAGATACCGCGTGAGCGCTAACGCAGCCGCCGACAGGTCGCTCGCAGCCACGTTAGGCAGCAGGCGGACGCGCTCCGCCCGTGCTTCGGCGGTCAGGATCGGACGCCCGCCACGCGTGACGACTAGCGAGCGCGCGCGAAGCGCCGGTGGCAGCGACTCAGCGAGCTCGCTGCGTTTAGCACGCGCCCAGCGGTACGCGTTGGCCGGATCGCGCGCGCCCATAGAAACCGCCGGCGGATCCGGCTCGTTGGCAACCTCGCGCAAACGCTCGACGGCATCCGGAAGCGCGAATTGCGCACCGAGGAGCCCTTGCACGAAGTAACCGCGCCGCACTGTGCCGCGCAGCTCCATATCGCGCAGCTGTTCGTAGATCGCCCGCCAGACGACATTCGGATGCTCGCGACGATGAATGTCGCGGGCGACGATGCCATAGCGCTCGAGCCACGTTTGCGCCACGTAGCGGGCAGCTTGGGCCTCATCCTCCGAACGCTGAACATAAGTGGCGTTAGGCAGCGACAGAGCGGCCCACCGTCCGGCCCAGCCATCGCTGCGCCCTGGACGATCAGGACGCCGCCAACGGGGGAGTCGCGTCACGCTGGGCCGCCGTTGGACAACCGGCATCTGGCGTTCAAACTCCGCTGGGAGCCAGCGCGCGGGGTCCGGCCGTTGGCGATCGTGAGCTGGAAGCGGGCGTAAGCGCGCGACCTCGCGCAATGCGTCGATGCCGTCTGCTGTTATGAGCCCGGCGGCCACAAGCTCGCGCAGCGCCTCGCGCAACGCGTGCCCCGACAGCGTCGTCTCGCGCTGCAAGTCAGAGAGGAATCGAGCGCCCGAGGAACGCAGGGTCGCCAGTACGCGCTGTGCGTTACCACCTAACGATTCGGAGGTGCCGGCCGAGGAGAGCCAGACATCCTCGTTGCCGCGTGATAACAGACGGACGGACGCCAAGGCGAGGGAGGAACCGTCCTGACGTTTGCGTCCGACGCCGGTCCAGAGGAGTTCACCTGCTGTTACCAGGCGCCCGAGCCACGCCGGATCATAGCGCGTCAGGCGCGCGGCCAGGATCTCGCGCTCGAGGCCATCCGCCGGCAGCAACGCACCTTCCAGCTGCCTAACAATTGCTTCGCAGGCGGCCTCGCCGTCGAGGGTGTCACGAGGGTCGATATGCTGCCAGCGCTGGAGAAACGCGACGTACGAAGAAAGCGGGACTGGCTGCACTGCGCGGCGCGCTTTGGCCAGCGCTCGGCGCCGAGCTCGCTCGAAGAGACGACGTGAGCACCAGCGGGCGCCTTCACCTGGTGGAAAGCGCCCCTGGAGCAGCTCGCTGCGCTGCTCGGCCTCAGCCAGAACGCGCTGAAGCCAGCCTTCTGGAAATGCATAACGTTGGCGGAGCTCATCCACGCTCACTGGAGGCGCCGTCGTCAAGAAGCGCCTGAGGATGAGTGAGGCGTGCACCACTCGTTGCCGCGCGGGAGTGCTCTTAGGCGGCGCGAACGCGGCGCGGTACTCGGGGGCAAGCTCGGCGAGCGTATAGCGCATCGCGCGCCCGCCGGCGGTAGGAATGCGCACGGCCGCCAAGTGTCCGCCGGCTATGAGCTCGTCCACAACGCCGGCATGGCGCGCTTCGATTGTTAGGCGCTCGTCGATCTCGTCGCGCGTGAGATCACCGGCACGGCCAATGAGCAGCAGGAGCTCGTTGGCGTCACGCGCTTGAAAGCCGGAAGCGGTTCCACGACGCTCCGCGACCAATTCCAGCAGCGCCGCCACGGTGTCGTCTTCGACAGGCGCAGCGCCTAACAGATCGCGCAGCAGCCCCGTGTCCAGCGACAACACCGCGGCTCGCCGTTCGGCGCGCGGCGAGTCGTCGACGTACAGCCAATCCATCACGAAGACGAAGCGCTGGCTTCGCGAGAAGGGCGACGACTCGTTGAGCTCCGCCGTGCGGATGCGCACCGTCCCGCGCTCGATGTCATCGAGCAAGCGCAGGAACGACGGTGAATCGAACGCATCCTTGAGCACTTCCCG
>CBQVAZ010000238.1:0-5913 GCA_967720205.1 uncultured Gemmatimonadaceae bacterium
TCGCGCGTCTTGTCCTCCTCGCTCTTGCAGGACAACAGGAACGCGACGAGCAAAGCAGAAAGCCAAGCCGTTGGTCTGAGCATTCGAGTAGCTCGTTAGGTCAGAAGAGGCGGTCGAGCAAGCGAACTGCATCGAGGACGCCGTTAGGTGCGACGGGAACGCTGATTGCTCGCGTCGCGAATCCCCAGTCGTACTTTTCCACGGTAGCGAGTGAGATGCTCCTCTCGGAGCGCGCCGTGATGATCAGCGTCCCTGCCTTTGGGGACGAGGCCTCGTCTGAAATCTGCTCGAAGCCAAGCGGAACGCGGCTGCGCAGGCGCGGCGGATCGCCCGCGATCACACCTTCCCAGTCCAGCGATCCCATCCAGCGGAACGTGCCATGCGTGGTCGCATAACGAATCCGGATGTGCGCCGGATCGCCTGCCGCGTTTTTCGGGACGATTTCTATCTGCGATATATGGCTCGCCACCGCCTCTTCAGCGATCGGGATGCGATGCACGTTGCCAAGCTCGCCGTTAGGCAGCGACTGGACGATGAGCAGTTCGGCGGTCGCCCGACAAAATGCCTCAGGGCGGCCGCCTCGGAGCCTAACTGCGGCGATGCTCTGGCGACTGGGGTAGTGTAGCGCGACAGCCACAATACGGGCCGCCTCGTCGCTCGCGATTGGTCCAAATCGAACGCGCTCCGCTCCGCCCGAATCCACGAGCCAAGCCGACTCGCCCAAGACGAGACGCGAGCCGCGATAGGCTTTCGCCAATGCGCCCTCGAGTAGTCTGATTTGGGCCAGCAAGGACAATGAGTCGGGAGCGCTCCCGGTTTTGGTGCCTAGCTGCAAGCGAACGCGCTCGCACCTCGGCAGCAGGACATCTGACGCGGGAACGGGCGTCTCGTACGATGCATCCATAGCGCGGCCGGACTGAATGCTCTTGAGGGCGTAACTCACGTCGTCCAGCACCGGCAGCACATCGGTGGACTCGGCGACGGCGTTGAGGACGAGGATGGTCGGCGCGATCGCCGAAGTCTTTGCGACATTCGCCAGCCGGCCACGATCCATCAGTTGAATGTCGAATGGAGTCTTCTCGGGGCGGGCGTAACGCATCAGCGCGCCCCATCGATTGTCCGGGCTGCTCCAGCGGGTTCTGGTAATTGGGTCACGAGGACCACCTCGCTCGTCTGCGACGCCCTCGCGCTGCTTGTTCCACATAGCTGCGAGGCGACGCCCTTCCTCGCGCATCAGTGGAGACTCAGCGTAAGGATAGAACTGAAGTTGGACGACGCGACCAGAGCCATCGACAAAAACCTTGATAACACCACGAATGCCAGTGGTACGCAGCTCGCAAAGCCGCGTGCGGTCCATAGGCTCTTCGCAGACAAAGCGCCGCCGTGTTTGGCGATACGCTATGTCGTCCATGGCTTTGAAACGCATGCCCGCGCGAAAGTCCCACAGAACGAACGGGGACTTTTTCAGGTCTGGACCGTAGCGAGTGCCAATCGAGGCCACCGCGAACACCAGGACGGCAGCCACGACGAAGTGTCTCAGCCGCAGCGAACCAAACAGTCGTCGCATACTCCCGTTTGGACGACTGGCCGCTACATCGCCGTCACAATGACCTGTCAGTTGACCCGCGTGAATGTCGCTCCTTGTAGCTCGATGGACTTTGCCGCTCCGCTATCGGGGAACGTGAAGGTCACGACGTTCCCGCTTCCGGCGATTTCAATGCGCAGCTGCCACTTCGCCGCATCGTAGATCTCCGCTGGGCCATAGACCGCGCCCCAACGATACTCGAGGCGGCCGTCCTTAAGCCTGAACGAAACGGTGCCGAATGACGTCTCGGCGTAGGATCCGGCGAAGTCGGCGAGAGGTCTGCCTAACGGTTGCCGCTGGCGTGCCGCACGCACGGAGTCGTCGGCCGCGACGCGGCGTAGCGCCGGTGCCAGTTGCGCACGCAGCTCCGCCAGGCGTTGCTCGGCGCGCTCGCGCGCGTTAGGCCGCCCAGCCTCGAGGTCGTAAGCAAGCGCCGCGATGACATCGACGAGGTTCCCACCGAGGCCGCCGGTCGACAACGCCACAACTCCGATGCGTCGCCGCGGGAGAAACGAGAGGTGCGAGCGTGTGGTGTGGTAACCACCGAACCGGCTTACCATCCGCTCTCCCTCGTACGAGCCGATGTCCCATCCGGCTCCCCAGCCCTCACGGTCGAAAAACGCAAACCGCCTGGCCTGATCGCGCGTTTGCTTGGCGATCAATCGATGGCTCAACGCCACGGCTTCTGCCGGAAACACGCGCTTGCCGTCGATCATGCCGCTGTCCATCTGAACGATCGTCCAGCGCGCGAGATCGTTGAGCGTGGCGAGGTGTCCGCCGGCCGAGTTCATGGTCGCGTCTGTCTTGAAGAACGGCTCCGTTACGTAGCGACCGTCTGCGCGCAGGCGGTGCGGCTTTGCGATGCGCTTCGCGTCGAGTCCCGAAACGCGCGTGTACGTTTCGTTCAAACCTGCCGGTCGGTACACGCGCTGTTCGAGGAATCTGCGCCACCCTTCGGGTCGAACTCTATCGATCACCATCGCAGCCACGTTGTAGCCGAAGTTGCTATAGACGAGATCGTTGTTCCCAATGGGCGCGGCGAGCGCAATGAGCGACGGCCAACGCGCCTCCGGTATTGCACCAGTGAAGGCGGCGCTGGAAACCACTGCGTTGTCGTTCAGGTGATGCGTGTGCGACAGAAAGTGCGCCAACGTCAGCTCCTGCGCGCGAGCGTCTGCGTGCCACTGCGCGTTAGGCAGGAGCGTGGTGATTGGCGCGTCGAAGCGTATCGCGCCCTCGTTCGCCAGCAAGGACACGCCAAAGCCGGTGAACGACTTGCTCGTCGAAGCGACGTACCACAGCGTGCGATCGTCGGCGGCGATGCCAGCCGTCACATCTACTGACCCATGCGACTTCGCGTAAATCGTGCGTCCGTCCATCGTCACTGCGACGCCGATCGCCGGCGTTAGGCTCGCGCTGACTCCGCGTGCCGCAAGTGAATCGACGGCGCGTGCGATTTCCGCAGCGCTGGCTCTGGGTCCCTGAGCGAGGGCAGGCGCCACATGAAGTTGAGCGAACGACATCAGAAGTATTCCGGCTGTTCGCGGAAGGAATCGAAGCATGACATACTCGCTGAGCTGTGCGACGCCTTCACATTGCAGTGCGGGCCGCGGTAGCGCTTGAATCCGCGAAACCTCCTAACGAGGGACGGTTCCCGGGAACTCAGCGCGAAACCGAGACGATGATGCGCTGATAACGAGTAAGGGCGGGCGTTCCGTCGTCGGTCGCTTCGAGGATGAGGTGGATCGTCTGCCCCTCTGTTGCGTTGGCTGGTATCTGCACACTCGTGGCGAGCGACGTGGGATTCGTAACGGTGATCTGGCCTGGATACGTGCCCACATCCTTCCAGTGCCACCACTTCACCGTCACCGCGTTCCCGTCTGGATCGGACGTGATGCCCTGGAGACGAATGGTCTCGGCCGGCCGAGCGGAGATCCGCCGGTCTCCCCGAATCGTCACTCGTGGCTCGTGGTTCGCGTTGGTATACGTGGGCGTGACCGACCATTTCATGCGAGCGCCGAATCCGTGTTGTGCGGCAGGCGTAAAATTCGGAAAAGGCGACGGCGGGCGTGGCGCTGCAGCCACTCGCTCCATGATTCTGAGCAAGTCGTCGTACGATCGGATGGCGTTGCTCTGGCCAGCGGAAGCGGGGATCAGCGGTGCCACGTTAGGCAGCCCGTATCCCGCCCAACCGCCGGGTGTGCCGTCTTCGTATCCGAGCAGCCCATTGTCGAGCAGATTGAGGTAAGTGAACGTGTCACCCTCGCCGAGGAACTCGCCCGTTGGACGTGGCGGCGTCCAGACGATGTATCCCATCGCCTGCAGCTGGGTGGCGCTGTAACCGGAAAGACCGAAGTAATCGAAGATGTCATTCTTCACCATCTGCTTCCCGTCGCCCCACACTCGGTATAGGGCGCCTAACGCGCCTTGGCTGGAGATGTTCTCCTTCGTCCAGTCCACGCTGTAGAACAGAGCATTTTCGGCGCTCGCCGTGGCAGCTGCGCCGTAGCCCAGCGGGACCGCAGTGGGCCCGCCACTCGGAAGCGATTTGATGTTAGGCCAGTTTGGCCGGATGTAGTTCGCGTACGTGTCGTCCTGATCGCCCGACGTGGAGAGGAGCGCTTTGTGCGACACCTTCTCATAGACAGCGGACCACTCGGGCTTTTGCTGGTACTGCTCCTGGATCGACTTCAGCGCCCGCGCGATCGTGCTCAATCCACCCCATGCGAGTAAGTAGATCGGGCCAGGTTTTTCGTCGAGCAGCAGCGCTTTGATCAGCTCCGAGCCGGGAGTGTCCTTGGAGATGTCCCCGTCGAACTCCACGTTCCCCCACCGGATTTTCGACTTCAGCTCAGCGGGCGTGGGATAGTTCGCATTATGGACCCGCAGGTTCGGGTACACTCGCTCGTACGTTTCTACTGCGTCGTCGATGAACCTCTCGTTCGGGTCCCAGCGCCATGACTCGCACGGGCACAGGTTGAGTCCCCAGCGGGAATACTCGCGGTTTGCGACTGACCATTTCTTCCCTGTCCCGTCTCCCTTCCAGTGGAAGCCGCTGCTGGCATAGATGAGCCCTTCAGTCCGAAAGTCGGTGCTGTAGAGCAGATAGCGAACGAGGGAGTTCGAGTCGTCGAGCTCGGGGTCGGCTGTGAGGACGACCCTCGGCTTGGTTACCTCGGGAGCGTCACTGCTCACGGAGGGAGAGCCGAGCGTGCAGCCCAAGGTCAGCCCAAGAAGCCCCAGTTTGGTGCGCCGAACGGCCGTCATCGCACTGTTTCCGTTTTGCAACTTGGCTACCTGCGTCCTCGCCAGGTGTAATCGACGCTGTTTATCAAGTTGCGATATCGCGCGGGGGTTGTTCCGGAGGCCCGGCGAAACTCGCGGCAGAGGTGCGCTTCGTCAGCAAATCCTTGCAAGTGCGCGATGCTGGAAACGGTCTCGCAGGACTCGACGAGAGCCGCCGCCGCTGACTGCACCCGCAACCGGCGCAATTCCTCGGCGACGCCGGTGCCGTACCAGCGGCGCACGCAGCGAGCGAGATAAACCGGGTGCACGCCTGCGCGCCGCGCGACGTCGCAAACAGTCACGTGTGGCTGCCAGTCGTTTCTCAACTCTTCCACGGTGCGCACGAGCCATTCCGGCGGACATCCATTCGCACGGGGAACGCGCCGCGCTGTCACGCCAGCGAGCAAGTCGACTATGTCCGCGTCGTTGGACGGGAAGGTGCACGGCCTTCCGGCCGACCGCCTAACAAGATTGAGATAGGGTCGAGCCACGGCGGCATTCCTTGTCCAACGCCAGGCGTCCGCTCGTGTCGGATCCTCGACGAGCGCCGCGATCGTTCCTGCCTTGAGCGTTAGGCGCACCATCCTGGCGCCGCCTGGTCCGAAGTCATTGGCGTGCCGCACGCCGGCGTCTTTCGCCACGACACTCAGCGGCTGCGCCCATTCCGTCACTCGGCCCACTGTCTCGGACACTCGCCCGCTGAGCACGAGGCTCAGGTGCAGCTCATCGTGCTGATGCGGCGGATGCCGCGTGTCGGGACGATATCCGTCCGCGTGAAGAGTGAGGAGCGCAACCATGCGTCACTGATAGCTTGTGTCCATGAAGAGCTTAGCTCTCAGTTGTTTTAGCTGTCGACGCTCGCTGTAGTCGTTCGAGCGCGGCTGTGCCGGCTCCCGCCGCGAGCGCGCCTCGCGACAGCTCCACACACTCCGCGAACGTTCCCGCGCGCTCGGCGACGTAAAGCGCAGCCGCCGCATTGAGCAGAACCGCCGCTGTCGCGGTTGGATTTCCTCGCCCAGCGAGCACGTCGCTCACGATCACCG
>CBQVAZ010000239.1:0-5902 GCA_967720205.1 uncultured Gemmatimonadaceae bacterium
ATCACGTCAGCCATTTGAAGCGTACATGCAGCGAGAGCTGCTCACTCCGCTCGGCATGACTCACAGCACGTTGCTCATGACCGACGTCGATTCGGCGAACTTGGCGAGAGGGCACGAACGTGATAATGCCGGCAAGGCTATTCTGAGCTCTGTGTATCCTTACAATCGCCGACACGCTGCCAGCTCGACGTTGCACTCCAACGTGACGGACATGTTGCGCTGGGCGGCGGCGAATCTCGGAAAGGGTGAGTTGGATGGTCGCCGGATCGTGTCGGCTGCAGCGATCGACCGAATGTGGGCCATGCAGTACGACCTAACGAAGCAAATCGCCGAGCGCGTGCGACGAGCCGGCAGACCGATGCAGTATACATCAATCGGACAGGGCCTCGGCTGGCGGATATTCACCCTGCGCGGCCAGAACCTCGTGAACCACAGTGGAGGAGACACCGGTTTTCGGTCCGACGTGCTGCTCTGGCCCGCGGATTCGAGTGCTGTCGTCGTGATGCTGAACGACGAGGCGGGTGATCCAGGGGAGCTCTCGCGGATTATCTACTCGCTGCTGCTGGCCCGCATGGGTCAGCCCTGATGATCGCGAGGGGATTGTTGAGCTAATCTGACGCGCCGACGGGGTACTGCCCTGAGGAGAAGTTGCTAGCGGCCGAACCGCGCGTCGGCCCGATCCGCGGATGGTTGATGACGGCCCGTTAGGAGCGCCTTCCCACTCGATGCCTCGCTCCGGACCGTTCTATCGTTGAAGCGGCCTGAGCCGTGCCGAATTGGAGGTCTACACCTGTGCACTAGCCGAATCCTCTGGTGCAGTCGCGGCGCAAGAGGTTTGTTGTGGCCGTCGCGACTGCCCACCCCATGAGGCGTCGCGGACGAGTGAACACCCCAACTATTGGAGGATGCATGCGTCGCCTAGTACAACGTTCCGCTTGGTTCGTGGCGCTTGCGCTGCTGCTGGTTACGCCGTGGCGAATCACCGCCGCCCAGACCGGGAGTGTGCAAGGCAAGGTGTCCGACAGCACCGGCGCGGCGATCGTCGGCGCGCTGCTGATCGTGGAGGGAACCGGCGTGCGCGCGGCGTCCGGCACCAGTGGCCGCTACACGTTAGGTGGCGTCCCCGCCGGGTCGCGAGTCGTGCGTGTGCGCGCGCTCGGCTTCGGGCAACAAACCTTCCCGGTGACAGTGACTGCCGGCCGTCCCGCAGCGCTCGACATCGTCATGACTCGCTCGGCGCAACAGCTGGCTCCGATCACAGTGGTGACGGGCTCGCGCGCCAAGCACACGGCCGCGGAGGAATTAGCGGTGCCTGTCGATGTGTTCCCGGTGGAGGAGCTCAGGGCCACGGGAACGACGGAGACAACGCAGATCGTCGCCAACCTTTCACCCTCGGTGAACTTCCCCAAGCAGGCGGTGACGGACGCGACTGAAATCGTTAGGCCGTTCACGCTGCGTGGTCTCTCGCCTGACCATTCGCTCGTGCTTGTCAACGGCGTGCGTCGCCACCAGACGTCGCTGCTGAACGTCTTCTCCAACGGATCCGCGCCGGGTTCCAGCGGCGTGGACCTCAACGCCTTCCCGTCCAGTGCGATCGAGCGTGTGGAGGTGCTGCGTGACGGCGCGTCGACGCAGTACGGCTCCGACGCCATCGCCGGCGTCGTGAACCTCGTGCTCAAGGAAGGTCAGTTCTCACCGTTCCTCAATGCTTCGACCGGGCAGTACAACCCGGGAAAGAATTACAAAAACGACGGTCGCACTGATGACATCAACGGCGGTGTGGGGTTCAAAGTGGGCCGCGGCTCTCTCAGCCTGTTCGCGCAGTACATGAATCGCGAAGCGACGAACCGCGCCTGCCCCGACGGTTCGTTCCCGGACCTCAATGGATTGAGCGACTCGGTGGCCGACTGCAGAGTGGTCATCAAGCGCGCCAACGTGCAGCAGCCTAACGTGCACTGGGGCGACGGACTGGAGCGCGACGTTCAGACGTTCGCGAACCTGCGCGTGCCGATCAACCCGACCGGTACGACCGAGATCTATGCGTTCGGCGGCTGGGCCGATCGTGACGGCACAGGCAATGGATTCTTCCGCAAGCCGCAAAACAGCCGCAACTGGCCCCAGATCTATCCGACAGGTTTCCTCCCGCAGTTCCGACCGGAGGTGCGCGACTACTCCGCGGCCGGCGGTATTCGCGGCAACTTGAACGGCTGGGCGGCGGATCTTGGCGCGGCGTACGGCTACAACAGCTTCCAGTTCGACCTGGAGCACACGCTGAACTCCTCGTTAGGCCCGAGCCTGACGACACCAACCGCTCCGGGACCTGATGGCAGACTTGGAACGGCTGACGATCCGGGTATTCCGAACCAGACGAGCTTCGACGCCGGTGCGCTCACGCGCGGCGAGTTCACTTCAACGCTCAGCCTTTCGAAGATCATGGACTTGGGAATGCCGAAGCCCGTAAATGTCGCGGTTGGTGCGGCATTCAGGCGCGAGAACTATGAAGTGATCGCGGGCGAACGGGCATCCTGGATTCATGGATATCACTTGACACAGGACAGCTCAGGGACCGCACAGCCAGGGTCGTCCGTCTTTCAGGGCTTCGCGCCCTCGGACGCGAGCAACAACAGCCGCACGAACGTGGGTGCGTATGTCGACCTCGAGACGAACCTGAATCTCAACACGCTCGTGAACGTGGCCGCACGATTCGAGAACTACAGCGACTTCGGACAGAAGGTCACGGCGAAGGGGGCCCTGCGCTATCAGCCTGACAAGTCGTTCGTGTTGCGCGCGGCCGCGAGCACCGGTTTCCGCGCCCCTGGCTTGCAGCAAAGCTGGTACTCGCACACGACAACCGCGATTCAGAACGGCGTTCTCATCGAGATCGGGAACTTCCCAGTGGAGCATCGTGCCTCACGCATCTTCGGCGCGAAGCCGCTCAAGGAAGAAAGCACGATCAACCTGAGCACGGGCTTGGCGTGGTCGCCGAACAACGATTTCACGGTCACGCTGGATTACTACCACATCAAGATCAACGACCGGATCTTGTTAGGCGCGACGTTCGACGGTACGTCGGATCCGGTCGTGGCGAAGATTCTTTCCGACTCCGGACTCACAACGATCGCGGGCGTGCAGTTCCCCACAAACGCGCTCGATACCAAGACCGACGGCATCGATCTCACGGCGAACTATCGGCTCCTCGCCGGCCCGGGGACGCTCGACTTCAACTCGCAATTCAACTATACGAAGAACAGGATCACGCGCATTGATGATCTGCCCGCGATTCTGCGCGGCACGAACACGATCTACACGAGTCTGCTCGATCCTGTGACGATCAACGCTGTCGAAGCGAACCGCCCTGACAGCCGCTTCACGTTCGCTACGACATACAACCAAGGGCGCGTGACGGCGGTCGGTCGCGTTATGCGTTACGGGAAGTTCAAGGATGGAAGCCTCGACGGCATTGAGGAATTCGGCGCCAAGACGCTCTTCGATACGGAAGTCGGCTATCGCTGGGAGAACATCAAGATCGCCGGCGGCGCCCGAAACGTGTTCAACGTGTACCCCGACCAGGTGACTGTCGAAGCCAATACGAACAACGGTACGTTCATCTACCCAGGGGCGTCGCCGTTCGGCTATAACGGCCGCTTCATCTACGCCCGCACGGAGATTCTGCTCGCCAGATAGACTGCGCGACTGCGTCAGTGCACCGGGCCGTCCTTGTGGCGGCCCGGTGTCGTTAGGGGGCGCGCTGGGGCGAGCAGCTGCCGCAGCTGCCGCGTTAGGCATGCCGGCTTGTGGCGGCCCAAAGATTCAACTACTTCACCGCGGACTAACGCGAACTATGCGGACAAAGAACTAAGAGCAGAAGGACTGCGTTATAGACCCTTGCAGTGTCCGTGTTTGTCCGCGTGCGTCCGCGGTGAAGTAGTTATCGTTTTTGCTGAGGGGCAACGGGCAGCTCGAGAACAGCAGGTGCACGCGGACTGCGATGAATCGTTAGGGTCGGCGTTTCCTCCGGCGGCACTCGGCCGAGTACTCCGCTGTCGGCGCCCGCGATGGCGAGTCGCAGCCGGTGCCCCGCTCGAATGACGACGGATGTCGGCAGGATGCGAAAGTGCACCCGCGCCGGCACACCAGGCTTCATCGGCGCCGCATCGCGTCGCTCAAACGATGTGTAGGGCGTGATGCCGAACACCGTGTCGCGCGACAGCTTGCGATGGATCAGCCTCAAGCCCCCTTCGGTGATGTAGCGACTGCGACCTGTTGCGTCGATATCCTCGAGATACACGATCACGGCACCGTCAGCGTGCGTCGAACTCACCATGAGATCGATTGTCGGCGAACCCGCGATGTGCATGTCCGCCTCGAGCGGAGGCGTGGTGTACGTCAGCATACGCGCGTCCATTGCGGCGCGATCGTTGAGCCGTAGCACCGGGCGTCCCATCTGCGTCGCCCATCTGTTGTTCGCACCCGTATTGACCCCGAAGTCGACGACGTAGCGATCGCTTCCTTCTTGCGCCGGAGCGCTCGAGGACAGCCCGCCGTCAGCGGCAAAGAACATCCGCCTAACCGTGGTTCCAGGGAGCGGCCACGTTGCCGACTCACGGTACTCTTCCGTGCCTAACGTGTAGTAGCGGACGTTCGGCCAGCTGTCGACGCTGTTCTTCACTCCCTTGAGGTAGCGATCGAAGAACTGCAACCGCAGCTGGGCCATCTCGTCCTGCGTCGGGTTCCCTCTCACTGGCGTGCTGTCCACGACGAATGGGCTCGCGTGGGCACCGCCGCCGTGCGACGTCGCCATGATTAGGAGCTTCTGCGGGTTGCGGAATGTGCGAAAGCGATCGAACGCGCCTTCGGTTGTCCCAGCGTCCAACCAGCTCGCGAGCACGAGCATCGGCACATTCGATCGCTCGATCTCCTTCTTCCAGCGCACTGGCCCTATGTCGGCGTAGGACGGACCACCTTCATAACGGTCATCGCGAAACTCGACCTGTCTGGCCCACTTGGCGACGTCGGGGTTACGCGCGTGTTCGGCGACCGCGGCAGCGACAAGCGCTCCACTCGAATCCGCGTCGACGCGACGCACGGCCGCCTTCATTATAGAGCGATCGTTGCGATCGAGCGCGCCGACGAAAGCTCCCCACTCCTCTGCGAATGCCGTGAGGAGTCCGTATGGCCGGACGGGACTCGTGTACGCGTCGAAGTCGGACCATCCCGGAACGACAGCTTTCACGGCCGGATGCTCGATGGCGGCGAGAAGCTCCGCGGTCGTCCCCGAGTACGAAGTGCCGTACGCGCCGACGCTGCCACTCGACCAGGGCTGCCTAACAATCCAGTCGACGACGTCGTACGCGTCGCGTGTTTCCTGGACCCCGTATTCGACCGGGCGAGTGCCGAAGGATGCGCCGCTGCCGCGCGCGTCGACTTTCACGACGGCGTAGCCGTTGCGCAGAAAGAATCGATCGAGGGAGCCAAGCGACGGATTGCGCGCGCCGGTCGTCGCGTTCTCGGATGCGCGCCAGTAGCGCGTCAGCTCGAGCAGCGCCGGCAGTTTTTCTTGCGCCCCTCGATTTGTCGGCAGGTGGACGTCCACGGCGATGCGTGTCCCGTCCCGCGTTCGTACGTACTCGGATGTCGTGACGACGTCCGTTGCGGCCTGCTGTGCCAAACTTGGTGCGGCCATCGCGACGAGCAGCGCGATCGCACCAACAGTCACTCGCTCGGCGTATCCAGTCATCGGTTCCTCCCCGGCGCGGTGCCTGAGACACGGCCGCTAAAATCGTCGAGCCAGTGCTGCATCACAACGATGCGCGCTTGTGCCGCGGTCACCGGTTCCGAAACGAGCAACCTCCCAGTGCGCCGGTCCACGTCCCATGCGCTGCCCAGCCTCGCGCCGGTCATG
>CBQVAZ010000240.1:0-5880 GCA_967720205.1 uncultured Gemmatimonadaceae bacterium
ACCCACGTTAGGCGCGCCAGGCGTTCGAGCGTCGCCAGCGAAATGTTGTGCAGCGTGCTGGCCGACGGGACGATCCCCTGACGCTTACGATCCTCCGGAACGAGCCCGACGCCCAGTTTGATTGCATCGCGAGGCGAGTGAAGGCGGACCGCTAGGCCGCCGATCCAGAGCGTTCCGGTGACGCGGCGGTCCAGGCCAAACAGCGCACTCGCCAGCTCCGAGCGTCCGGCTCCGACGAGACCAGCCAACCCGACGACCTCACCGGCGCGCAGCGAGAGGGAAATGTTCTCGAACTTTCCTGGTGACGAGAGTTGCGTAACGCGCAGCAATTCAGCACCGGGCTCCTTCTTCGTTACGTCGGGAAAGTACTCGGCGAGCGGCCGGCCGATGACGAGCTGCACGAGCTCCGCTTGCGACACATCGGCGACCTGGCGGGTCGCGATGTGCCGCCCATCGCGCAGCACGCTCACCGTGTCGCACAGGCGGAAAATTTCTGGCATGCGGTGCGACACGTAGATGCAGGTGACTCCACGCTCGCGCAGCCTCGCGATGAGATCGTACAGCCGCTGCGTTTCGACTTCGCTCAGACTGCTGGTCGGCTCGTCGAACACGATGATGTGCGCTCCGCTGCCGACCGCGGATGCGATCTGCACGAGTTGTTGCTGCGCGACCGTGAGCTCGCCTAGCGGGCGCCGCACGTCCATCGTGATGCCAATCTCAGCCAGCTTTTCGCTGGCTACGCGTATCATCTCGTTAGGTGCGAGCAGTCCTTTACGCGTCGGCAACGCGCCGAGGCACAGGTTTTCCGCCACCGACAGATTGTTGCAGAAGGCAAGCTCCTGGTGCACGATCCCGATGCCGGCCGTGAGCGCATCGCGGGGACTCGCAAAGCGCTGCTCCAGGCCGCGCACGAAGAGACGACCTTCGTCAGGCCTGTAGATGCCGGTCAGAATCTTTCCGAGCGTGCTCTTGCCGGCGCCGTTCTCACCACAAAGCGCGTGACAGGAGCCCGCGGCGATCTCCAATGTGACATCGCTGAGTGCGACGACGCCCGGAAACGTTTTCGTTATGCCTTCAAAGCGGACCGCAACGTCTGTCATTACTGTCGCTTGAGATACACCTCGGGCACATCGGTGAAGCCCCAGTCGCGCAGCTTCCTGGCCCAGGTGCCGAGCGACTCGCGTGTGACCCTAAGGAGTTCCATCGGGATGATGGTAGGCACGTCTTTCTTGAAGTGCAGCTTGTCGACGATTGTCTTTACCCCGACGTAGCCCCACTCGTACACAGGCTGCGCCAGCAGCACGGGCGCGATGCCCTTGTCGACGTACGCCAGCTCCGCCGGCAGCGCATCTACGGCGACAACCTTTATCCGTTTTGGATCGAGATCGGTGAGCAGCGTTTGCGTGAAGAGCGGCCAGCCACCGATCATCGCCCAGCCGCCGATGTCCGGATAGGCGTTGTTGACACGGATGACTTCAGCGGCGGCGTCCTGTGGCGTCTCGATGTGATTGAAAGTGCCGACGACCTGAATGCCAGGATATTTTGCCGCTTCTTCGCGCGCGCCCTGCACGCGCTTCTGCAGGTTAGGCGCATTCTGGTTTCCCGCGAGAATGGCGACTTTGCCCTTGCCTCCCATGAGCGTCGCCAGCTCTGCCATCGTGCTGCGGCCGGTTTGTATGTCATCGACGCCGTAGTACGCGAAGCGCTGGGATTGAGGCGCATCGCTGTCGAACGTCATGACCGCGACGCCGCGGGCAACCGCGTCATTGATGGCACCGGTGACTTTGCTCGCGTCTGAGCATGAGATAAGAATTGCGTCGGCTCCATCATTCACGGCCTGCGCAATGCGTTGAGCTTGTACCTGACCGTCTTCCTGCGGCGGCGTGAGCCACACGACTTCGACACGCACCTTGGTACTGTCCGACATCGCTTTCGCGGCCGCTTCAGCGCCGGTGCGCGCGGCGAGGAAGACGGGGTTGCTCGAGCTTTTCGCGATCATTGCGATCGTTATGCGATCGTTCTGAGCCGCGCCTTCCCGGCCCTTGCCGCAGGCAAGCGAGAACGTCGCGATGGCGCCGAGACCCAAACGTTTCCATGAGATGAAATTCTTCATGTTGCGTTCTCCGACTCAGGTAGAGGGCGTAGTGGCTCGTGCCGGCTCCGCGGCAGCTCGCAGCCGGTGGGCCGTGAGGCGCATGCTCCATTGGTCGATCACAACAGCCACAATAATGGCGCAACCGATGACGATCCACTCATAGTTCTGATCGAAGTGCAGCGTGCGGATGGATTGGCGGATGAGCACGATTAGAAGCGCGCCTAACGTGGCACCCAGCGCACTGCCGCGCCCGCCGAGCAGGCTGGCGCCACCGACGACCGCCGATGCGATCACGTACAACTCGTACCCCTGCGCGTCACCGGAGGACGTCGACCCGTAAAAACTCGCGCCCAGAAATGCGGCGATGCCGGCCGTCAATCCGGAGACCGCGAAGACGCCGATCTGAATGCGGTTGAGCGGCAAGCCTGCATAGCGACTGGCCTCGAGGTTCCCCCCAAAGGCAAAGATGTGTCGCCCCATGACGGTGCGCGTGAGGTAGATCGTTCCAATGGTAGTGATCAACAGCATGCACAGCATGGGGACCGGGTAGAGCCCGCCAGGCAATCCTAACGACGCTTTCGTGACAGCCGTGAGCGACGGCGGGACGAGGATGCTCTCGGCTTTGGTCGCAACGAAGGCGATGCCCCGCAGGATCCACATCGTACCCAACGTGATGATGAATGGGTGCACACGCAGACCCACCACAAGCGCGCCGTTCACCAGCCCGCAGAGCAGTCCGACGCCCGCGCACATGACCAGTGCCAGCAACGCGGTCGTGCCGCCGCCGAGTGGGCCGACGAATCGTAGCAGCAGGGCCATGCTCACGCCGGACAGCGCGTAGACGGAACCGACGGAGAGATCAATCCCGCCGGAGATGATCACCACGGCCGCGCCGATGGCCATGATCGCGAAGAAGCTTGCGTCAGTGGCCGTCTGGATCAGCGTGTAGGAGTTCCAGAAGTTGTTCACAAGCTCGCCGCTAAGGCGGTCTGCGTGAGATCCAGCCAGCGACGTCAGCAGAACAGCGACGAGAACGACGACGACGATCAGCCCGGTCTCCTGAGCGCCTAACAGCTTGCGAAGAGTTCCGCGCATGCGCCGCGACGTAAGCAGACGTTAGGCCAACGGTCTGGTTGCGCCATACGCGGCGCGGAAACGACGATAGGCGGCCTCGTACTCGAGGTGAGCCGCGCGATCGGGAACTTCCAGCTGGCCGCGCACAAGCGTTGCCGCGCTGGCCGAAGCGAGGTCGCGGAATATCCCTGCGCCAACGGCCGCGAGGAGTGCCGCACCAAAGGCCGGCCCTTCTTCGCGGTTTACTGTGACGACAGGGAGACCGCAAACTTCCGATTGCATACGCCTCACAAATGGGCTGCTCGCGCCACCCCCCGTCAACAGCAGGTGGTCAGGCCCAAGACTGAGCTCTTGCAGGATTGACACCGAGTCGCGCATAGCGAAACAGACCCCCTCGAGCACAGCGCGCGTTAGGTGCGCGCGCGAATGCGCGAGACTCAATCCGAGGAACGCGCCACGGGCGGACGCATCGCGATGCGGCGTGCGTTCTCCTTGCAGGTATGGGAGAAACGTGACGCCGTCAGCGCCACGCGGGATCTGCTCAGCCTCTGCATTGAGGCGATCGTTAGCCCCATCTGACTCGGCGAGCTCACGTGCGAACTGATTGCGGTACCATGCGAATGCGCCGCCGGCCGACAGAACGACCCCCATGACGTACCACACATTGGGAAGGACGTGGCAAAAGGTGTGGGCGCGCAGCCCGGGATCGACGCGCGGTGCGGCCGTTGGTGCGAGCACCGTGCCCGAGGTCCCCCAGCTCGCGACCGCTTCGCCGGGCGCGATCGCCCCGACGCCAGCGGCGCCGCAGGCGTTGTCGGCGCCTCCGCCGACGACCGGAGTTCCCTCGGGGAGGCCGCTCAGCTGCGCAGCGTCGAGCGTGACGCATCCGAGCGCCGCACCCGATGCTCCCACGTTAGGCAGCAACGTCAGTGGTAGGTCTACCGCGTTTAGAAGCTCGGAGCTCCAGCGCTGGTTCGCCGGGTCGTACATCAGCGTTCCCGACGCGTCGGACGGCTCCGTGGCCAACTCGCCCGTTAGGCGATAGCGAACGTAGTCCTTGGCTAGGAGCACCGTTGTGACGCGAGCGAAGGCTGCAGGCTCGTGGTCGCGCAGCCACAATACTTTGGGAAGTGTGAAGCCCTCCAGCGCAGGATTGCAGACCCATTCGCGAAGCTGCTGCTCGCCGCCCGCGCGACGCGTGATCTCGGCGCACTGTGCCGTCGTTCGGCCATCGCACCAGAGCAGGGCAGGACGGATCACGTGGCCGCTCGCATCCAGGAACACGGAAGAGTGCATCTGTCCCGAGATGCCGACGGCGACGACGCGCGCGTCGTCGCGCTGGCGCAGCACGTTGTGGATTGACGTTAGGCACGCGCCCCACCAGTCCTCCGGATTCTGTTCCGCCCATCCGGGCTGTGGTGTCGCGAGCGTGAGAGGCGTCGTTGCGGCGGCGCGCACCTCGCCGCTCGCGCTCACGAGGATCGCTTTGACCCCACTCGTGCCGATGTCGAGGCCGAGTACCACCTCACGCGCCACGTCAGCGCACTCCGAGCAGAATCTCCATCGTCAACTGGTCGAGCTTCTCGTACGCGTATCCCTGACGCCGAAGCGTTTCCAGGTCGAAGGCCTCGCCTTTCAAGGCACGCGCCCGTTCGGCGCTATAAGCGGCATGCGCTCTCTCGCCGCCACGCACTCGCAATGCACCGAGCAGACCTTGGATTTCAGCGTCGGCATTGAAGCGCTGTACCTTGTCCTTGAGGATCAAATAGGTGCGCATGCTGCCTAACGCAAAATCCCACACGCCAGCCTCGTCCTCCGTGCGATACGCGTGACTATCGAAGTGGCGCATGCCGGGCCATTGCGCGTCTTCCAGGATTTTGACGAGAAAGAACGCCGCCTTTGGGTCATCGCTTCCGAAGCGCAAATCTTGGTCGAAGCGACCGGCTTTTTGGCCGTTGAGGTCGATGTGAAAGAGCTTGCCGGCGTCCAGAGCCTGCGCCACGGCGTGCGCGAAGTCGAGTCCGGCCATCTGCTCGTGCGCGACCTCGGGGTTCACGCCGACCATCTCCGGGTGATCGAGCGTGTAGATGAAGGCCAGCATATGGCCGGTCGTCGGCAGAAACATGTCGCCGCGCGGCTCGTTAGGTTTCGCCTCCAGGGCGAACTTCAGCGCGTACCCTTGAGACTGAACGTACTCACAGAGGAAGTTGAGCGCTTCGCGCATCCAGGCGAGCGCGTCACGCGGATTCTTGGCGGCGTTCGTCTCGACACCCTCGCGGCCGCCCCAAAAGACGTAGGTCTCGGCGCCTAACTCGACCCCCAGATCGATGGCGCGCATCGTCTTCTGCAGCGCGTAGGCGCGCACGCGCGCGTCAGCACTGGTGAACGCGCCGTCGCGAAAGACCGGATCGCCGAAGAGGTTGGTCGTAGCCATCGGCACCCGCAGGCCGCTGTCAGCCAGCGCGCTCTTGAACTCACGCACGATGCGCTCCCGATCGGCTGCCGACGCGTCGCGCGGAATGAGATCGTCGTCATGCAGGTTGACCCCGTATGCCCCCAACTCGGCGAGTTTGCGAACGATCTTTGTCGGAGACATCGGCGGCCGGACAGCGTCGCCAAACGGATCGCGCCCTGTGTTACCGACAGTCCAGAGGCCGAACGTGAAGTGATGCTCCGGTCTCGGCGCATACAGATCGGACGCGGCGGCTGTG
>CBQVAZ010000241.1:0-5832 GCA_967720205.1 uncultured Gemmatimonadaceae bacterium
CTCATGGGGCGTACCACGTTAGGCAAAGCCCGCGCGGCGGGGCTAAAGTACGACGGGGATCCGGCTGTGCTTCGTCGCGTCCAACGGACCTGAGCTAAAACCAATTAGCCACGGATTGACGCGGGTTTTCGCTAATCGAGAAAGGCGAGCACCGGCTGTTTCAGCGTGAATCAGCGCAAATCCGCGGCAAAAATGGTTAGGCATCAGCCCCCAGGGTGGTACTCTCGCTGAGTATGCCCCTTGAGCTGAGATCTATAGAAGTACACCTCACGCAGATCCCCCTTCGCGTACCTCTCAGCCTGATCGTTGAAATGCGGCGACTTGGCATCGCCGCTCTCACCGCCGGCTGTCACGGCCCGCGCGCGCACGCTGTCACCGAATTCCACAATGGCGACGAAGCTGTTGCCGCTCGTGCCGTACCACTTTTTTGTCCCCGGATACGGTCGCGCACCGAACGATGCGAGCGAGCCCCAACGCGCCGACGTGAACATCACAGGGATGCTCGGCCCGCTGTCATTGAACGGCTGCACGATGTCGCCCGTTAGGCGCTGAAAGCGATTGATGTTGCCCCATGGCGTCTTCCAGCTGCCAAAATCCGCCGTGAGCTTGCCGGATGCAGCGGCCAGCGCCTGCAACCGTTCGGCGTTCGTGGCTTTCTGGATGGCGTACTCATAGGACGACATGCGAGCCCGTGTCGCCGCAGCTGCGACGGTGCTTTGCAGCGTATCTGACCAGAAAACGGCCAGCGAAGTCGGCACCGATTGCGCCGACCAGCGATAGTCCCACTTGCGCAACGTATCGATCTGCTCGGCGAGCTGCGCCTTCAATGGACTGCTGCTCGGCGTGTCGTCGTACGATTTGAGCAGCGTTGGGATCAGCGCAGCGAAGCCAGGCTGATAGCTGTCGAACGCCGCTTCCAGGAGCTTGCCTAACGTAAAGTCCTTCTTGTCCTGCAGGACGTGGATCGCGTGAATGCCGCGCGGGTTTTCGCCGCTGCGATCCATGTAGGCCGGATAGTCTTTCTCCTTGGGGCTGTTGGGCCCCGCTGCCGAGTATGGCCAATTATTCGTGTTGTAGACCCAGCCGTTCGGTGGATTGAAGACGTTCGGGCTCTCGTCGATAGAGTGGACTTCCTTCCACTCAGTCGCTGGATCGCTCCCATCGACTGGCTTCGTCCAGTCGAAGCGCGGGTCGCGCTTGGGGACGAAGTTGGCGTGCCAGTAGGCGATGTCGCCATCGCCATTGGCGTAAAGCGTGTTGTTCGACGAGTTGGTATGCAGCTCCATCACGTCGCGATACTGTCGGAGCGTCTTCGCCTTGGTGCGCGAGTACGACTGCGTGAGTGCCTTGATAGGCTCCTGCATCAGCCTAACGCTGATCCACTTGCCGTCCTGGGAGCGCACGATCGGGCCGTGATGCGTGCGAAAGATGGTGAACTCTTTCTGCGCCATCCCCGAATCGGTCTTATAGGGAACGGTGATCTTCGTTGTCGTGACGGGCCGCTCTTCCTTCCCGTATCGGTAGAAGTAACCCTGCGGCTTCTGCACGATCTCTTCTGCGTAGTAGTCGATGTTGTCGACGCCGCTCGACGTGTGCATCCAGCCGGCGCGATCGTTGAAGCCCTGATAAATGAAGAACTGACCCCAGGTGGACGCGCCATACGCGTTCAAGCCCTCTTCACTCACCACCTGCGCTTCCGATCGGAAGAAGAACGACGTGTGCGGATTGATGAGCAGCAGCGCGTGGCCGGCCGTCGTGTTGGACGGCGCGATGGCGATGCCGTTCGAACCGGCCGGCTCGTCATACGGATCTTCGATTTCTTCGTCCAACGTTTCTGAGACCTGTTTCGCGGGATCCTTTCCGTAGAAGGCGCGGAGCGAGGGCACCGACACCTGCTCGATGTCACCGCCGATGCTCCCTTCGCTGAAAGTCAGCGCCATCCAGGGCTCGAATCGCTTGATCACACGCGGCGTGACGTTAGGGTGCTTCGAGAGATAGAAGTTCAATCCGTCTGCCCAAGCGACCATGAGCGTCTTGAGCCAGTCAGGGCTCATCTCGTACTTCGCCTTCATGCTGTCCGGGTCGATGAACAGCTTCATGCGCAAATCGCGATAGATCGCAGTCTCACCCTCGGCCTCGGCGAGGCGACCCTGCGAGTTGATGAAGTTGGTTTCGACACGATTGAAATCATCCTCGGCCTGCGCGTACATCTGACCGAAGACGGCATCGGCATCCGTTTTTCCGTAGACGTGGGCGATCCCCCAGTCGTCGCGGATGATCGTGACATTGCGCGCGTGCTGATCCCAACGTGCCGCGTCCGAGTTGGGTACGGACTGCGTACCACCCGACGTGCACGCCGCGAGGAGGATGAGCGCGAGCTTCTTCATGGATGACCCTGCGTTGATTGGCGTGAGAACCCGACGACTCTAGCGCTTAAACGCCCGCACCGCGAGCAGCGCTGCGTTAGACATCGAAGATGGCTTCGACACTAGCCGCGAGGTCTCTAACGAGTTGACCGGCGGGCACTTCTCGGCAACCGCTCGCATTCTGGCCGGACCATAACGGCGAAAAGTCTCCACTGCCATTGGCCTCGGCGTGGGTTCGCAGCGGCAAGACCGCTCCAGCGGCCAGCGGAAATGGCGGCGCCACAGCGGTCATCGGCCCCACCTCCTTGATGATACGGTTCACGATCCCTCGGGCTGGACGCCCGGTGAACACGTTCGTGAGTGCCGTGTGTCGAGCGTTCTCGCTTTTGAGCGCGGCGCGGTGTATTGCGCTCGTGCTGCATTCCGGACAGAGCAGAAAGGCAGTACCGAGTTGAACCCCTGCCGCACCGAGCGCTGTCGCGGCGTGAATGCCTGACGCATCGGCGATTCCGCCGGCAGCGATCACCGGGACGTTCACAGCACGAACGATCTGCGGCAGCAGAGCGAAGGTTCCGATCTGTGTAGTGACATCATCGGACAGGAACATTCCGCGATGTCCACCGGCCTCGATTCCTTGTGCGATGATCACATCGACGCCGCGCGCCTCGAGCCACAGCGCTTCGTCAACAGTGGTGGCGGACGAGATGATCTTCGGCCGCCAACTGCGGACCCGCTCGAGCAGATCCTCCGATGGGAGGCCAAAGTGAAAGCTGACGACTGGCGGTTTGAATTTCTCGAGGACCTCTGCTTGCGCGCTGTCGAATGGATTGCGACCAGGCCCACTCGGAATGGAATCCATGTCGATGCCTAACTCGGCGTAATACGGCGCCAGCGCATGACGCCACGTCGCGAGCTGTGCGTCGCTCGCCTGCGGCTCGCGATGGCAGAAGAAGTTGACGTTGAAGGGTTTCGCCGAGGCGGCGCGGATCGCTTCCAGCTCCTGGTGCATTTGCTCGATCGACAGAAGCGCGCACGGGAGCGAACCGAGTCCGCCGGCGTTTGACACAGCGATGGCGAGCGCGCTCGCCTGAACACCAGCCATCGGCGCCTGTATGATCGGCAGCTCGATGCCGAGCAGCATTCGCAGATCATGCATGAGCAGCATCCATAAACGGTAGGCGCGAGCTCTCAGTCATCGGCTGCCGTGGCGAGTAATTCCGCAGCCTCGTCCAGTCCGCGCTGACGCGCAAGATCAGCAGCCGTCTGTCCGTCATCGGGGCGTTTGCCAGGGTCCGCACCGTGCGCGAGGAACAGCTCGGCGATTTCGAGCGCTCGAGCTTCCTCGTCAGGCAGGCACATGAGCGGAGTGATGCCGTTCGGGTGAGCGACCTTTGCGAGTGAGGCGTCAGCGGCAAGCAACTCACGCAGCCGCTCCACCTTTCCTGCGGACGCAAGATTCCAGACGTCGCGCGTGTACGGGGTAAGGAGATCGATCATCGGCCATTTGAGACCATACACAGCCCACGCGAGGGGCGTCGAGCCCCAGTTCGTTTCCCGGTGGTCAACCTCGACGCCGAGCTCGAGCAAGAACGCCGCAACGCGCATTGCATCGTGGCTCACCGCGACATGCAACGGCCGCTGCTTCGTGCGATCTTCGACCTCCGCTGAGACGCCGAGCTCGAGGAGCATCTTCGCAACATCCAAGCGATCGCGTTGGACGGCGGCGAACATGGCGACATGCGAGGCAAGGTACTCGGGATGCTCTCTCAGCTGCCGTTGGACTTCGGCGCGATCCATCTTGAGGCAAGCGGCTGCAAAGTTCTCCTCTGGCGTCAGGGTGGGCGGAGTCGCCTTCGCGCCGAATCGCACGAGCAACTCCGCCATTTCAGTAAAGCCTCGGCTTTGAGCTTCTTGGTACAACGAGCGATCACTTCTCACGCGATGGTGTGGCGGCTGCGTGGGTTCGGGGCTCGCGCCGTGCGTTAGGCACCATTCGGCCAGCGCGATATCGTTCCTTCGTACAGCTCCGCCCAGGATGTAGCGCGCCCCTTTTCCATAGCCGCCCATGTCGATCATCGACCATTCCCGGTCTGCCCAATCCTTCTCGCGGCCGAGTTTGATCGAACGGTCGTAGATCAGCGGCATCAGCCAGAGGATATCGCCGTGGAAGTGCGTGTTGTAGAAGAGCTGGATGTCGTACGGCTCGGCGCTGCGATCCAGCAGCAGGCGTACGAGCTCGCTGTGCTGCGGATGGCGCGGGGCATCTTCTTCGCCCTCACCCACAACCACGGTGAGCGCTGTGTAGTGAATCTTGGGGTCGCCACCTGGATAGTAGGCGTTAGGATCTGCGCCGTGATCCAGCAACGTACGGGCAATCGCGACGGCGTTGTCGCGCGCTGCTGGAACGGGGACACGTGCCGCGCAGAGGTAGAGCAAGGGCTCCCAGTTTCTGGGGCCGCCTTTGATGGACGCGACGTTAGGCTGGTCTCTCAAGATGTGCTCGACGCGTTCCAGGTCGCCGCAGACGATGGCCGTGTAGACGCTATCGTTTGCGATCTCTGAATGACGGGCCAGCAGGCGCGCGGCAGTGTGCTCGGCGATCGAGTGACGCATACCGCCGCTGACGCGCCAGTCGGGGCACGCACTCATGAGGAACGTCGCGACGCGCTCGGCGTGGGCCCGAGCTGGCGACTCGCGACTCGCCAGCACGTCGCGCAGAACGAGCCAGCTCGTTAGGCCGTGCTCACGCGCGAGCGCATACTGCACGTCGCGCAGGCCTGGTTCGTTAGGTGAGTTCGGGTTCGCCTTTCGCAGGCGCGCGAGTGCGGCGGCGTCGTTCGCCCGCAGCGCTCTGAGCCATCGCTTCGCTTCCTTGCGCAGGCTCTCCAGGCAGCTCTTTGAGCCGAGCTCTCTCATTGACCTTCCTCCGAAATGCGTGCCTGAAGTCCGCTGAGTACAGGCTGGAAGAAGGTTCGGCGATGTCACTGCGAACCTGATTGGGTGGGAGAATCCCTTGCCGCGGACAGGAGGCGCCCCAACGCGCGCTACACGAATCGTGGCTTCACGGGACGCGCTGTGTCAATCGTTTTCGTCAGAACTGCTTCACCGCGGTGAGGCTGTTGCCGAGCGTTCGCACGACCACCAACATTCGCCCGTCACGTCATCCACCCAAAGCTGAGACCGCGCATGATCCCGCGTCCGCTACTGCCGTTCACTGTTTCTGTTGCCGCAATCACGGTCCTGCTTCCGAGCGCGACCCTGCAACCGCGAGGCGCCGACGTTGCGCCAGTCGATTCGACGTTCCTTGCCGGCTTCAAATGGCGGAACATCGGCCCGGATCGCGGCGGTCGGTCCATAGCAGCGAGCGGTGTGAAGGGTCAGCCGAATGTCGCCTACTTCGGCGCGACGGGCGGAGGACTCTGGAAGACGACGGACGGCGGCGAGACATGGGCTCCCATCACCGATG